>JAAXVZ010000006.1 GCA_013335235.1 Nanobdellota archaeon
GCCGGCAAGAAGCCCGAGCGCAGGCCGTAGGCGACCACCGCCAGCGCGACGCTCGAGAGCAGCGCTGCGAAGATGGCCCCGCGGCGGTAGAGCAGCACCGCGGCGGTGACCACCGCCAGCGGGAACATGAACAGCACGCCTGTCCAGGGATATGCTGTCAGCAAAGCAGAGTCTTCCCTTGTACTTACCCTGAACGGAAGCCAGTCAAACTACACAATAATGGAAGGGGTGAGCATCGATATCAATGCCACAAGGACATCTGGTGAAGGCAGCCTTACGCTATACCTTGAGGGCATACTCCTGGACACAGATATAAATATCACCAACAACCAGCTGTTCGCCTCAATGGGAGAATACAATGTTACTGCCATGTATGCAGCGACAGAGAACTATTCTTCCTCTGAGAAAACCTATTTTGTGACTGTGCTTGATTCAAATCCTCCGCAGTTAACAATAAACAACGCCCTTGGCAATGATTCTGTAATCTCAAATTCCAGCTATCTGCTGAATATAACGACAAATGAGAAGGCCAACTGCACAGGGTATCTTTGCAGTATAGGCAGCTGCAACTCAAGCACCATGGCGACAACAGATAGCTATAAGCACACCGCAACGCTGTATCTGTCGAGCCAGACATATGACATAAATATCTCATGCATCGACTTGACACAGCTCACAGGGAACGCAAGCATGGTTAACATCAGCGTAGACAGGAGTTCGCCGGCTATATCATTTACCTCGCCATCTTCAGGATCTACTGAAAACGCCGGTACGGTGGATATCAATTACACTATTGTAGAGTCCCATCTGGACAAGGCGTGGATAATAAGGAATTCGAACAGCACAAAGTTCTATACCTCTGGCGGAGGCATAAGCATGGCCTTTGCACCCGGGCTGCAATCTATTACGCTATACGCAAATGATACGGTCGGGAATATTGGGTCATCAAGCCTTACCTTTTATGTCAATGCAACACTCTCTCCGGCACAATGGGTTGAAGATATATCTTCCAGGCTAGGTGCATCAGGGGATGTGCAGCTCCTGAACTCAAGCAATCTGGTCCCATCGGCAATAGATATGGGTCCGACAGTCACGATTGAGATCAACCTGACAGATTCACAGCTCATGGTCCCGAATTTCACTGCGCAGGTAGCCACATGGGAGTTCTACTTCGATGTCGACGATGATGACGCGCAGTTTGAGTCAGACATATCCTCTAGTATAGGAGAGACTCCGCTAGAGTATGTTATAGTGAGCAATTTCACAGGATTCATCCCCCAGGATAGTGATTATTATGGAAGGATGGAACTTCCCGGAAGATATGATTACCTCTACTATTGCAGCGGGAACACTTCTACATGCGGGAAGATAACCTCTTCTTGTTCAGGGACTTATACTATAGCCTCTGCGACAGCCTGTTATGTGCTAGGGAATGATTCAGTTATCTACGTTCCTCACTTCAGTTCAGTCTTCGGGATAAATGATACTACCTATCCTGCGCTTTCTGTCCTTTCTCCGGCAAACCACTCTGTGCAGAGCAACAGCGTTTTTTATCTCAACTTCACGGTTAATGAGACCAACCCGCACACAACAACTTTCTGCAATTACACACTGAACAATGGCACAGATACACATTCAGACCTTGATATAGATACTGCAGACCTCACTGCGACAGGGACCTTGTACATTGGCTACATCCAGCTATATAATGTTAGGAACGGCAATTACAACCTTACAATCTCATGCAAGGATCTCAAAGGCCAGGCAACGACGAAGAAACTCAATATCTCGGTTGTTGATACAGTGAGGCCTGTCATAACCAGTACAGAGCCAGAAGACGATGACATTAGCACATCCAGCGAGTCAAAGACTGTGGCACTTGGGGCGACAACAGATGAGAGAAGCATATGCAAGTATCATCCCTCAAATGTCGTATATGCTTCCATGTCGACATATCTTGGAAGCTCTTCTTCCTATAGCCTTACGCATACAGAGGATATAACCTATGATTCAGACTCAGATGAAAGCTACTATATCGCATGCGTCGACATAAATAATGTAGAGACATTGGCCAGGTCACATGTCACATACACAGTAGATGTAGGTTCAGGCAGCACAGGCGGCGGGTCAGATGATGACGATGACAGTGGCAGTTCTGGTGGCGGGGGAGGAGGCACAGGAGGCAATACAAATCCAGAGCCGCCGGCAAGATCAACGCAGGTCTGGAGAGATATGGCAGGCGGGGCATATACTTTTAATATTCCCTCATTGCAGATCGCATTCACAAATATATTTTTCAGCGTCCCGGCGGCACTGGAGGGGACCAGCCAGCTTACTGTAGAGAGAGTTGATAGCGTAGATTTTAGCCAGGTTCCTTTCAATCTCTATCAATACCTGAAGGTAGACAGGACAAATCTTGAGGGCATAACAGGAATAACTGTCAAGTTCAGGGTACCTAAGGCCTGGATCAGCTCAAAGAAGATTGACCCTGACAGCGTCAGGTTGTTTAGATATACAGACACATGGGACATGCTCACAACAAAGAAGCTGACTAATGATTCTCAGTATATTTATTATGAATCACAGGCTCCTGGCTTTTCATACTTTGCAATAAGCGGCCAGCTTGCGGTCGAGTCTCCTATTGTCCCTGAGCCGCAGAAGCCTCCGACAGGGAATGTTATTGTCCCGACAGACGATAACGGTGGAGAGGAAGAGACAGAGGAAGAGACAGAATCAACCAGTTCTGGATTAGGCTGGCTATGGTTCTTATTTGTCTTGATTATAATCAGTGGCGCTATCGGAGGGTTCTTCTATTACCAGCGCAGCGTCTCTGTGCTCTCTGACAAGGAGCTCAATGATCTTAGGGTATATGTGTCTAAATGCAAGGAAGAGGGTGTAGAGTTCAGCAACATAAAAGAGGCACTGAGAAAAGTAGGATGGTCTGAGGACATCATAACGCTCGTCATGCACGATGTTCATGTCCCGAGCGATGAGATAGATAAGCTTGCTCAGTACATCAAGACCATGAAGGCTAAACGTGTGTCTGATACAGACATAGAGAACAATCTCAAGAAAGTAGGCTGGTCAAGCGACCTTATAGCAGAAGCGAGAAAGAAGATAAAGTAATTATTTTATCTTAAGCACATCGCCTATTGTGAATGATTCTTTTTTTAATTTAGTCATCTGCGGTTCAACTTCCTTCTCTTCGATAAGGGATATTCCAAGCTGTTTCTCTATCTTCCTTGCAAGGTCTATCGAAGGAGTATAAGTGCCTGACTCTATCTTGTGGATTATTGATTCCTTTTCTGACAGGAATTTCGCAAACTCATCCTGTTTCAGGCCTAGTTTTTCGCGCTTGTCTTTTATGAGCTTTGGATAGTCTTCGCGGATTATTTGGAGGACCTCTTTTTCCTGTCTGGGTGCGGATACCCTCGGCCTCCTGTCGAACCTAGGTTCAGCTCTCTTAACCACAGAGCCGTAGGAGGTGCATTTTTGGCATACTTTGAGTTCAACACCTTCAATCATCGTCGGTATAAGTGATGCATCAGTTCCACACATTTCACATGCTGTCATGCTATTTCCCTCTTTCGAAATTTATTATATTGAATGTCTCCTTGCCTTGAAATATACTATGGCTCTGAGTTATTTTAAACTTGTGATTCAGGGCAGCTTTCTCTATTAGGTCATAATCCCTAGTGAACAGGATAATCTTTCCTTTTTTTTTAAGGAGGATTGCTGCCTGGCTAAAAAACTCGTCATATATCTTCTCAAGTGTCTCTGGATTTTTTGTCTTGGCTTGCCTCGGAGGATCGGTGATTATCATGTCAACACTGGCCTTTTCAAATTTCAGGTCAACCCACTCAAGGTCTATCTTTGACAGTTTCATGTATTTCTCAACGCCTGCAAGCTTTGCGTTCTTCTGTGTCGCTTTGAGAAACCTTAGCTGGTTATCGAAACCAAAAACACCAATCTCTGTCTCTTTCTGGCTCTCAAAGAAACCTTCTCTCTTGAAAAAATCAAAATTCGTGAATGCAAGCTTCTCCCGAGAGTAATAATGAGGAGATATCCCGGATGCTTTCAGGCCTAGCTCTATTGGGATGACTCCTGAACCCATGAACGGGTCGATTATGGTCATGCCTGGCGATATATCCGCATGTGCTGCAAGTATCCCTCCGGTTGTCCCTTTGAGAGATTCTGGATGATTGAACACCTTATATTGTCTCTTTGAAAGGTCTATGCCTGAGAAATCTACGCCAAAATAACCCTTATCATCATGTATTATTATCAGGAAGATCACTGTCGGGTCATCAATGTCGGTCTTTTGCCTGATATCATACCTTGCAATTGCAGTCTCTTTTATGAGAGATGCGGCATTTATCTCGATATCTACGCTGGTGAATCCATGCTCTCCAGAGCGGATGCATGCAGTCCTGCATGTCTTCTCAGAGGAAAGCCATGCTTTTAGGTCTGCAGAATTTACAGATGACCTGAGGTTCTCCAATGTTACTTCTATATCCTCAGAGACAATGAATTCAGAAAAAAGAGCCATTGCCTTGGAGATAGTCTGCGATCTGTAGCAGATCTCGCATAGCTGCATCTCTTCTTTAGTATCAAAAATCACTATGGAGTTCCCGATTTTTGCATTTTTTACTTTTGCTATCTCTTGTATCTCTTTCAGGCATATCTCCTCTGCGCCTTTGCTGGTGACAACAAGTGCTTGCATGTCCCATTTAGAACTTATGGCTGTTTATAAGCGTTTTCGGAAAAGACTAGAACCAGGACAGAACATAGCAAAAAATATTATCTCGCAATCTTGGCAAGGTCAGCTATCTTGTCCCCTTCTTCCAGCTTCATCAGGGTGACTCCCTGCGTGTTCCTGCCTATGACAGATATGAATTTCGCGCTGGTCCTGATGACCTGGCCCTTCACAGAGATGAGCATCAATTCGTCCTCGTCCATGACTTCCTTGATTGAGACGACCTTTCCGTTCCTTTCTGTCGTCTTTATGTTGATGACTCCTGAACCGCCCCTGTTTATCAGCCTATAATCGCTTATGTCGCTCCTCTTTCCAAAGCCGTTCTCAGTCACTGTAAGGAGGCTCTTTGCCTCGTTTACGACAACCATGCCGACAACATCGTCTGTATGGCCGAGCCTTATCCCTATGACTCCTTGCGAGTATCTTGAAACCGCCCTGACATCTGTCTCATTGAACCTGACAGCGCTTCCTTCTGCCGTCCCGATCAAAAGCTGGTTATCGCCTTTTGTCATGACAACATCCACGACATCATCCCCTTCATTGAGGTTTATCGCCCAGATGCCGCCCTGCCTGGGATTGCTGTATTCCTCAAGGGCAGTCTTCTTCACAAGCCCTTTCTTAGTTGCAAAAACAAGATAAGTATCCGGAGTGAACTCCCTGACAGGTATGACTGCAGATATCTTCTCTCCAGGTTCGATCCCGACCAGGTTCACTATTGCAGTCCCTTTAGAATACCTTGAGTTCTCAGCTATCTTATAGACCTTGAGCCAGTATACTTTTCCTTTGTTAGTGAAAATCAGCAGGTATGAATGCGTGCTTGCGATGAACAAGTGCTCTAGGAAATCCTCTTCCTTTGTCTCAGCGCCGATGACGCCTTTTCCGCCCCTGTTCTGCTGCTTATATTCTTCTAGAGGCATCCTCTTGACATAGCCAGAGTGAGAAATCGTCACTGCGACATCCTCATCAGGTATGAGGTCCTCCATCTCCAGGTCTTCCTGGAACGCGATTATCTCTGTCTTCCTGTCATTGCCATATTTCTCGATGAGCTCTTCCTGCTCTTTTATGATTATCTTCAATATCTTTGCCCTGTCTGCAAGTATCTCTTCTAGTCCAGAGATAGTGACAAGGAGCCCGGCATGCTCATCCCTTATGGATTTCTGCTCCATCGAGGCAAGCCTCTGCAGTCTCATGTCAAGGATAGCTTTGGACTGCTCGACAGACAGCTTGTAGTCTGTCATCAAGACATTCCTTGCCTCTTCTCCATTGAGAGAGCCTTTTATCTTTGCGATAATCGCATCGATGTTCTCAAGAGCGATTATGAGGCCGTCCAGGATATGCGCGCGCTCTTTTGCCTTCCTCAAGTCAAATTGGGTCCTTTTTGTTATGATATCGACCCTATGCTCTACAAAATGGTCAAGCATCCTTTTCAGGTTCATCGTCTTCGGCACATTATTGACCAGGGCAAGGAATCTTATGCCCATCGAGGATTCGCACCTAGAGTGCTTGTACAGTTGGTTTATGACAACCTCTGAGTTTGCATCTCTCTTCAAACCGATGACGACCCTCATCCCGTCCCTGTCAGACTCATCCCTAAGCTCACTTATCTCATTTATGACTTTTCTTTTTATCAGGTCAGCGATTTCTTCAATTAGTGTGGCCTTATTGACCATATAAGGGACTTCGGTTATTATCAGCGAGATCTTCCCTTTCTTGTCTTCGACATTTATCCTTGCCCGAATCCTTATGCTTCCCCTTCCGGTGGTGTAGGCCTGTTTTGCGCCCATGTCGCCGCATAATAGCCCGCCTGTCGGGAAATCCGGGCCTTTGACGACTTCAGTCAGCTGCTGTATAGAGACTTCAGGATTCTCAATATTCATGATGATTGCTTTTGCAAGCTCTTTCAGGTTATGCGGTGGGATATTTGTCGCCATACCGACAGCGATACCCTGTGATCCGTTCAGGAGCAGGTTCGGTATCTTGCTTGGAAGGATGACCGGCTCCTCGAGAGAGCCATCGAAGTTCGGCTGGAGGGATACAGTCTCTTTTTCAATATCAGCTAAAATTTCAGAAGATATCTTTGCAAGCCTTGCCTCTGTATACCTCATTGCAGCAGGCGAATCTCCGTCTATGCTTCCAAAATTACCTTGTCCCTCTATAAGAGGATACCTGAGTGTCCATTCCTGGGCAAGCCTCACTAGCGCGTCATAGACAGACGAATCTCCATGGGGATGCCATTTACCGAGGCAGTCTCCGACAATCCTTGCGCATTTCTTCGGCGCTTTTCCATGCTCGAGGCCAAGCTCAAGCATAGTGAACAGGACGCGCCTCTGGACCGGCTTCAGCCCGTCCCTTATATCTGGCAGCGCCCTTGCGACAATGACAGACATAGCATAATCAAGGAAATCAGACCTCAACTCATCCTCAATCACTGTGGGAATTACCCTTTCTGTCCCTTCTTCCATATAACCTTCAGAACCCCTATTTTATCCTCTATAAATATGAATTTTTGGGGATTTAAATAGGTTTGGGTTATGATGGCAAAAAGATGCAAATTGAGAAGCTTAATATATACGAAAATACTACTTATATTTGTGCTACTACAATCCTTCGCTAGTTTTTTCTTCTTTAGTTTTTGATAGTTGCCTTGCCATAACGCGGGCCTGAGCCTGGTCTGAAACACCATTGTCGATGCGCGGAAAAGCAGGGGAATTCTAACAGTAATATCATAAAAAATCAATGGAGGAATAAAAATGATAATAGCACTAATCACTAGCGTCGCGATACTTTCAATGTTCTGGCAGCCGCAGATGGATTCAAACTACAAGCCTGCGCCAAGATATGTCCCAACAAAAATAGAGAGATATATCGCAAACATAGACCGGCTTATAGGTGAAGGCCATTACGAAATCGTATATGACCTTCTCTCAAGGACAAAATACAAGCGGGAAGACTTGCCCTGGGAGCATTGGAAGGCAGAGATTAGCGAGACACGTATGCGTGCAGAAACGCTATCCAGAAAGCTAACGGACATAAATACACTGGAATCGCTTCTCTCTGAATAGTGTTTTTTCTTTTTTTTATATCTGTTTGAATAATTTTCTATAATCTTATTCAATTGTCAGCGAGTTCAATGCCCTGTTCACTCAATTTTGAAATCCCTCACGGCAAAATCTGTGTTTTATAATACGGAAACGCGAAAGTCCAATAAATACAGTCAGAACGAAGCGCCTGTATGGTGTAGTCAAAAAAGCGAGAATATGGGGTATGAATATTTTCTTTAATTCACTAAATAACCGCTTATGGTCGGATTGTTTTTCACAACATCATGCTCGATTGCAGATAATAGCTCTTCAATGAGCGGTTCGACATCCATCTTAATGAAATCATAGACAGGTATTTGTGCATAATGCCTGCTGCATTCCTTTGTAGTCACTGCAACGCAAACCATATGGTTCAATGCCTTTGTGTGCATACCTGTGAGTTCAGATGCAGACGCATAGAACTCAGAAAGATCATAGTCTTTCCTGCTACTCAGGAATTTTTTCAGATTAGCCTGGGAAAGCTTATCATATCTCAACCCAAAACCTATCGGAATCCCAATATCTTCTTCATTCCCTAGGCCATAATAGGTATATTTTCCGTTAAGGCCTTCTTGCATAGTGCGGGCGGCATATTCAAATTGGATTCTAGGAGGCCCATAATGCGCAGTGGTTTTCACAAGCTCGACTTCAAAAACATATCCGTTTCCGAGTTGATCTTCTTCTTTGTATTTTTCCTCATTTAGCGCCCAGCTTGACTTTGTCGCGTGCTGAACCTGCGAAAAGAGATCATATATTTTCTTGAACTGGCCATCGACACCCTGCAATATTGTGGCCCATTCAGTAAACTTGTCTTCCAAGTCCACCCTTCTTTTATCTTCATCCGCGGCCAGGGCGCTTAGTATGTTTGATAAAGCCATGTTTGTTACGACTAAGAAGTAGTATATAAATTTTTTTGTTTTTTGGCTCTATCAAACCGCACATTTATAAATAATTCATAATTTTCAATAAATACTGAAAATCATAAAAATTGGTTATCTCCTTAGTGGTATCATACCAATTTTTAGGATGCTTTAGAGTAGGTGTCTATGCCTACTGATGAAATTCAAAAAAAATACTCGCCTACGAAAACATGATAAAACAAGAGCAGCTGGATCAGGAATTCATAGACTTCCTTCAGAGCATGGGCTCTTCTTACGGATTAGACGCACTTTCTGCCAAGGTCTTCGCAATACTCTATCTTGAGCCAGAAGAACTCTCTATGGAGGACCTGGTTGAGAGGACAGGCTACAGTCTCGCATCAGTATGCAACACCATGAAGGTCCTTGAAAGGACAGGCATGCTAAGGACTGAGCACAAGCCCAAGACTAGAAAGATTTATTACCATATGACAAAAGACTTCTCTGAGCATGCTAGAGCGATGCTTGAGCTTGTCAGGAAAAAGAAGATTGATCCGGCAAAGAACGCTCTTCCTGCACTGATGGAAAAATACGAAGCCATCGGGACGCAGAGCAGCAAGTTGCGGCTTGCGGTAATCAGGAAATATTACGAGCATGTTTTGAAATTTGACAGAGCGATAACATATGCGCTAAAGGAGTTTGAGCAATCATGAAAAAATCAATCATCAAGCTAGTCAAGGTCTGGAAGACCTATAAGATGGGAGATGTCGAGGTGCACGCATTGCGTGGTCTGGACCTTGAGGTTATGCAAGGGGAGTTCCTCGCAATCCAGGGTCCGTCTGGCTCAGGCAAGAGCACAGCCATGAACCTTGTCGGCTGCCTTGATATACCAACAAAAGGGACAATCTTCCTTGACACGCACGACATATCAAAATTGACAGAGTCCAATCTCGCGCAGATAAGGGGAAGGAAGATTGGCTTCATTTTCCAGCAGTTCAATCTCATAAATACTTTGACATCCATGGAGAATGTCATGCTTCCGATGATGTTCCAGGGCTTTTCAGAAGAGAAGAGGAGGAAGCGCGCGATAGAGCTTCTAGAACTCGTCAGCCTTGGTGACAGGCTTGATCATAAGCCAAAAGAGCTTTCCGGAGGCCAGCAGCAGCGAGTCGCAATAGCGAGGGCTCTGGCAGTTGACCCGGATGTGATCCTGGCTGACGAACCTACTGGAAACCTGGACTCAAAGACAGGCGATTCTGTCATGGATTTCCTGAATAAATTAAATAAGGAAGGGAAGACCATTGTGATGGTCACGCATGATGACGAGCTTGCCCAGAAGGCGGGCAGGATAGTCTATCTGAAAGATGGACAAGTAATAACTAAGGAGGATAGAAAATGAAAAACTACACAATTATACTATTGCTCTTGCTGCTAGTGTTTTCCGCAAGGGCGCTTGAGATACCATCCATCAACATAAGCTTGATGAATCAGGACCCTGATCCTGTGAAGCCGGGCGACTATGTCGAGCTCAGGTTCAAGGTATCTAATGAAAATGGACGGACAATTGCAGAAGGCCTAGAATTGATGTTAGATCCGCAGTACCCTTTCAGTCT
Organism: Nanobdellota archaeon; assembly: GCA_013335235.1. GTDB lineage: Archaea > Nanobdellota > Nanobdellia > Woesearchaeales > GW2011-AR15 > JAAXVZ01. The sequence continues at coordinate 10,307 of JAAXVZ010000006.1, forward strand.
GGATCCTGGCGCAGATCCGCTTACAGTGATAGGTGACCTTCCAGGATACGGTGGAAGCGGCAAGAACATCATTGTAGCCAAGTATAAAGTCAGGGTCGATGACTCAGCTAAAGAAGGGGATAACAAGATCAAGCTGAACTTCAGGGTAGGGAAATCAGAGTGGATAAGCCATGAATACGTTATCAATGTCAAGACTATAGAAGCCAATCTGGCAATTGTCTCTGTAGAGACTATCCCTGAGAGCATCAAGCCAGGTGACAAGGCCCAGATAAAGATAAAAGTCAAGAACATGGCAGACTCAACAATAAGGGATGTTGCAATGCTGCTGGACCTGACATTTTCAACTGTCAGATCGCAGATGAGCACAGTCTCTGCAACAGACACGATAACTGCATTCAATGCATTGCCTTTTGCACCAGTCGGATCAGCGACAGAACAGAAGATAGACATGCTTCTTCCAGGAGAAGAGAAGACATTCACCTATAATTTAATCGCCTATTCTGACGCACAATCAAAGGTATACAAGATACCTGTGCAGCTTACTTTCTATGATAATGTCATGGAGAGGCAGGTGAAGACAGATCTTGTCGGAGTAGTAGTAGGGACAAAGCCAGACCTTTCAGTCATCATAGACGAAACAGACCTTGTTGTCGGAAAGAAAGCAGGCACGATATCCATCAAGTTCATCAATAAGGGTTTCTCTGATGTGAAATTCCTGGATGTAAAGATGAATGACAGCGACTGCTTCTCTGTCCTGTCAGCGCATGAAGTCTATATAGGGAATGTTGACAGCGATGATTATGAGACAGCAGAGTTCAAGCTATATTGCGATACAGGATTAAACGCAGAGAGGAGCGTCCAGCTTCCTATATTTATACAATACAGGGACTCTAACAACAATCTCTATGAAGAGAATATAGTGCTTCCATTAGAGATTTATGATTCCTCTAAGATGGGTGAAGAGAAACAGAACAACTTACTTCCTATGCTGGGTGTAGGCGCTGTGCTCGTTGTCGGATTCATCATCTTCAGGAGAAGGAAGAAGTGAGATGCTAGTTGATCTGCTGAAGCTCTCCTGGGCAGGCATAAAGCACAGGAGGCTTAGGAGCTGGCTGACTATGATAGGCATATTCATAGGAATAGCCGCAGTCGTCTCTCTTGTAGGGCTAGGTGAAGGCCTGAGAGTCGCGATAACCTCACAGTTCGGATTCCTTGGCACAGATTCATTGACAGTGACAGCTGTCAGTCCCGGATTCGGCCCGCCTGGCCAGGGGGCTGTGAATCCTCTGAAAGATGACTTGATGAAAAAGATTGAATCAATCCAGGGAGTCAATACAGCATACGCCAGGATCGTTGAGTCTGCTCTTCTTGAATATAATGATAACCAGAGGATGAGCTATGTCGGGTCTGTCCCAGAGGGACATGACCGAAAGTCTTTTGAGACCATGCTCAACCTGAATATAGAGACAGGCAGGCTTCTTAGGGATTCGGATAAGGCCAAAGTAGTTTTAGGTAACAGATACTCCACAGAGGACATATTTGGAAAACCAGTTGAAGTCGGAAAAGAGGTCCTGATCAATGGTGAGCCGTTCATTGTAATAGGTATACTTGAGAAAAAAGGAAGTTTCATCGTCGATGGCAGCATACTTATGAACGAGCAGGATGCAAAAGAGCTGTATAATGATGACAAGACAGTCGATCTCATCATTGTCAAGGTAGAGAGCGAGGCACTGGTTCCGCAGGTGCAGGAAAACGTTGAGAAGCTCCTGAGGAAGGAAAGAGGTGTCAAGGTTGGAGAGGAAGATTTCCAGGTCCAGACACCGGCAAAGGCCCTTGAGTCTTTGAACCAGACCTTATTTGCGATCCAGCTGTTTGTATATATAATCGCGACGATATCGCTGGTTGTCGGAGGAATTGGTATCATGAACACCATGTATACCGCCGTTCTCGAGAGGACAAGAGAGATAGGCATCATGAAGGCAATCGGCGCAAGGAATTCAATGATATTTCTTTTGTTTTTCCTTGAGTCTGGTTTCATCGGCTTAGTTGGAGGGATAATCGGAACAGGCCTTGGGTTTTCACTATCTCATGGCCTAGCGTTCCTGGCTCGCCAGGCAGGTTTCAGGCTGATCCAGGCATCAGTCAGCCCGCTTTTGATATTCGGGTCGCTCGCGTTCTCATTCTCCCTTGGAACTATATTTGGGGTGCTTCCTGCGCTAAGGGCGGCAAAGATGCAGCCAGTGGAGGCGCTCAGAGGATGAAGCACGAACTGTTGAAATATGCAGTATTCAATATCCTGCATAGGAAGATGCGTTCTCTATTGACAGTGATTTCCATAATGATAGGTATCATGGCAGTCTTTGCGCTAGTCAGCTTCGGGCTCGGAATCCAGAGATACGTGAATGAGGTGGCAAATGAATCCGGGGCAGACAAGCTTTTCCTCCAGGGAAAGGGAAATGGCGCCATGGGTGACACATTCTACATAAGCAGGGATACTTTGGAAGTTGTCAAGAAAGTCAAAGGAGTCGAGCTTGCAGTCGGGCAGTATATAAAGTTTGCAAAGCTGAAGTACAAGGACCAGGTCAAATATCATTATATCATGGGCAGCGATCCGAAAGAGAATGATTTTGTGCAGGAGAGCTTTGGGATAGATATTGTCAAAGGCAGGGCACTAAAAAGTGGAGAACTAGGGAAAGTTGTAGTTGGCTATAATTATCTTTCTGCAGACAAGGTTTTCAAAAGGCCGCTTTATGTAGGGGAGAAGATATACATCAATGATGCGCCTTTCGAGATTGTAGGATTCGTGTCAGAGATAGGGAACCCTGATGATGACGCAAATATCTATCTGACAGACTCAGGGATGGAACTTCTGTACCCTGAAGTGAAGGACAAGTTCTCGTTTGTGATGGCTAAGGCAGAAGACGGGGTTGACCCGACAATCCTTGCAGACTATGTAAATGAAAAAGTCAGGAAGCACCTTGGAGAGGAAGAGGGCAAGGAGACTTTTGAAGTCCAGTCGTTCTCTGACGCGATAAAGACCTTTACTACCATCATAGATATAATCAATGTCGTGCTTGTGCTAATTGCCCTTGTCTCAGTCATCGTGGCTTCTGTCAACATAATGAATACAATGTATACCGCGGTCCTAGAAAGGACAAAGGAGATCGGTGTCATGAAGTCAATAGGTGCAAGGAATAGTGATATCCGTGACATCTTCCTGATAGAATCAGGCATAATCGGGTTAACAGGCGGGATCATAGGTATAATTCTAGGTTATGTTGTTGCGTCTACAGGCGGAAGCATCGCCGCCGCCGCCGGTTTTAGCTCGCTGCAGCCGATATTCCCATTTTCCCTTATACTCGGATGCGCACTTTTCTCGCTTATGATTGGTATGGTCTCAGGTATCTTCCCGGCTATCCAGGCCTCTCGCCAGAGACCAGTCGAAGCTCTTAGATATGAATAAATATTTAAACAGGGATATTTTGGGTGATTTTGGTGATATCATGGAAGCATACTGCGTCAAATGCAAAGAGACAAAAGAGATGAAGAGCGTTACAGAAGCCACAACTTCAAACGGAAGGAAGATGGCAAAGGGACTTTGCCCGACATGCGGGACAAAGATGAACAAGTTCCTCAAGGCTTGATTATACTTTTTCACTTGATTTTCTCTTATTATTTTTCTTATCCTCTTCGATAATTTTATAAACCACATAAGCTAAGCCATCTTTATGGTCAAGGCAAATGTAGATATGATCCTAGATGTCCTAAGGCAGAAAAAATCCGTCTCAGTCGGAGACCTGTCAAGGCAGCTCACACTCCCAAAAGATGACATCATGAAGTCTGCGGAATATCTAGAGGAAGACGGGGTCATCAAGATCGAGAACAAGTTCCCAAACACGTTCCTCACTTTTGTCAAGGAACCAGATATAGCTTCAAGCGGCGTGCCGCTGCCTATGCCTCCAAGGCCGCAGCCGGCGCAAAGGCCGGACCTTCCTGCAAAGCCGCAAGGGCCTTCTACAGCAATTGGCCCTCCGCCAATGCCGCCTCAGAATTTTCAGCAGCCACAATTAGGGCAAGGCCTTCCGCCTCCTCCGCAGTCAGGGCAGCAAGGGTTGCCTCCTCCGCCTGTGCAGGCAGCAACAGTGAATATCTATACACAGCAGCCAATATCAAGCCAGCCGATGCAGCAGCAAACAGCACCACGTTTTCAAGAGTCAGCCCCTTCGCAATTCCCTGGAAACACTTTTTCAGCCAGCCCAATGCAGCAACAGAATCAAATCCAGAGCAGCCAGTTTTCAGGATCAGATTCAAATATATTCAGGCCTGCAGGCCAACAGCAGGACAAGAATCCCCTGGATGATGGTGTGACTTTTGATATGGCAGTCCCTCTTCCCGGAAGCTCTCCGACTATGGTAGTTGACCAGTCCGCCACATCACCCACATCTACATTTTCAACAGATACAAGTTCGCTGCTTTCCCAGACAAAGGATTTCATGTATCCAAGCTATGTCCAGACAGAGATGGAGAAGCTGGACTTCCATATAGATGAGCTAAATAAAAAAATTACAAATCATGAATATAAGAATATGAATGTCGCATATAGGGATCTCTACATGATGTTCCACGGGTCTACAGGCCTCTCTCCGAATGAAAGATACCTGGTCGGTGAGAAGATAAATGAGCTATTCATGAGGATAAAGCGCATCTACCTGATAGAAGGCGTGATGGCGTAAAAGAGCTAAGCGCAACGAATAACTTATTAAACACACAATTCTTTTTTTCTTTTCATGGGACCAGGAGACAAGGTAAGTCTGAAGTATGATGGCGAGGAGCTGACAGGGATTCTGATGCCTTCAGCAGAGGAGGACAAGAAGAATATCATCCTGAAGCTTCCGAATGGCTATACTGTAGGGCTTGCGAAGAGCAAGATAAAAGACGAGAAAATCTTGGAGACCTATTCCAAGAAAGCACATGCAGAGGGCGTGCTGAAGACAAAGAAAGGGCTCCCGATAGTATCTATACTCTCT
>JAAXVZ010000007.1:0-6569 GCA_013335235.1 Nanobdellota archaeon
TCGAGATAGCCAATCCATACCTGTCATTTAATGGTATGTGTAAAGCATAACCTTTAAATATAGGCAGTTGTTACCAACACAAGGGGTGTGGAGAATAGGCTGTCGAATGATAGAGTTCTCTACCCACTAAAAACGATCCATATTCATGGAGGTAGAACATGAAGAAAACAATAACACTAGTCGTGATGGCTTTGTTCGTACTAGGCTTTGCACAGGCATTCGATTCAATCGATTCCGTAGTTGTGCCAGGCGTAGTCAACATGGACCACAATGACGTAAAGCAAGTAGAATACTGCGTCGAATACATAGACGAAGAAGAAGTCAGCAGGCCAGCAGTTGGCCTTGGTGTCAGCATATTCGAGGAATGCCTTGATCAGAACAACCTATTCGGTTGCCAGGCAGGAGACGTCATGAACCCATCTGAGTTCACTGCAACAGCACTTGATGCAGTAACAGATGTTGACGGATGCGCAACACTAGAGCTAGAGACAACAGATGCAGACGGCGGCCTCTTTTACTACACAGTAAATGGAGACCTCGGCGGATCAGTTGTTACAAGGGAGACAGCATCAGCTTACGTCCCTGAGTTCGGCGTCCTAGGCGCAGTCGGTATGCTAGCAGTAGCAGGCCTCTTTATCGCAAAGAGGAGACAGTAAATTTAATTCGCTGCATTTGCAGCTCTTATTATTTTATTCTCATTACCCTTAAACGTTTTTTTTATCATATAGGTGTGGCTGCAGTGCTTGGATTACTGGCCTTTTAATCGCAGACAGTAACTATTTTATTCTTCAACCCTTTCTTTTTTATTTGTGACTGACACTGATTCTGAATGTATTCTTGCATTAGGCGCAGAGATGCAAGGCTGCTACTCAATCTCTAGAAACAAGAAGATTTTCACTTCAGATGTCTTTGGAGACACTAGCGACTATACTGTCTTCAGCAAGTACAAGGCAGCTCTTCTTGGCTATATCTCATCTAACAGCATCAAGCCAGCTGTGATCCTGTGCGACCTGCATCCAGGCTATAACACAAGCATCCTAGCAAAAGAGCTATCAAGCCAGTTTGGTTGCAAGCTAGCGCAGGTCCAGCACCATAAGGCGCATGCCTATGCAGTAGCAGAGGAGCACGAACTAAAGGACTTTGCGGCGATTGCCTGTGATGGGCTGGGTTTCGGGGAAGACGGGACTATATGGGGCGGTGAGGTCTTTGTTAACGACAGGAGGATTGGTCATCTGGAATTGCACAGCCAGCTGGGCGGTGATCTTGCAGCAAAAGAGCCCGCAAGGATGCTCTATTCTATACTTTCAAAGGTGATGGATGAGGAAGAGCTGAATCCTATTATGGTCAGGTTCTTCTCAAAAGAAGAGCTAGCTATACTAAAGAAGCAGCTCTATATTGGATACAATTCACCATTGACCAGCAGCGCCGGCCGTGTCCTTGATGCAGCGTCTGTCCTTCTAGGGTTCTCAAGGCAGCGAGAGTACGACGGCAGCCCTGCGATTGAGCTTGATAAGAATGCCACTGTTCCTTATCTTCTCAAGCCTGCAATCAAGGAAAACACTTTGCTGACATCAACTGTATTCAGATATCTTGCCGATAACATGGGCAAGGACAGGAAAAGGCTTGCCGCGACAGTCCTTTATTATGTTGCTGACGGGCTCTATGAGATAGCGGCAAAAGAGAGGCTTCCAGTGCTCTTCACAGGCGGGTGTGCACATAGCAGGACGATGAAGAAGGCGCTTGAAGGGAAAGTGCTGTTGAATAAGGCAGTTCCATGCGGTGATGCAGGAATATCACGTGGGCAGATAGCCTACTATTTAGCTAAGGTGCATTGAGATTTAGCATATCCTGGGCACAATATTTCCTGATGGCATGTGGAGCATCTTCTTTCCAAGACGTGTCTGCACTACAACCCCAGATCCTTTAGATACCTTGCCTATGATTGCAGCAGCTGGATTCAGCTTCTTTAATGCAGATATATCAAAATCCGGCTTGCATATCGCGACAAGGCGGCCTTCGCAGGCGAGGTTCATGAAATCTATACCAAGCATGCCGCAAAGGGCTTTCACTTCTTTCTTTGCCGGAATCGCCTCTTCTTCAACCTCGAGCATGACTCCCTTCTTCTCTGCTATCTCGCACAGGACTGAGGCGAGGCCTCCTCTTGTTATATCCTTTATATGCCTTGCGTATGCTTGTATTGCAGCTACCTCTTCGAGCATCACCTTGCTGTCAGTCTCCAGTTCAGTCTCAAGTTCAAAACGTTTTGCAAGGAGAGCAGCCCCATGCTCTCCGATGCCGCCTGAAACCACAATGACGTCGCCTTCTTCTACCTTTGAATCAATCAGCTCTCCTGTGCCGACGCCGCTTGTGCATATAACAAGCTTATCGACAGCACCTTTATCCATGACTTTGGTGTCTCCAGTGACTATCGGTATCTTATGCTTTTTTGACAGCTCTCCTATTGTTTGGATTATCTTGAAAAATTCGTCTTTAGGAAGTCCCTCTTCTATGACAAGAGATAGCGACAGCCCTATTGGCAAGGCGCCTTTCACAGCGAGGTCGTTGACTGTCCCGCAGAACGCCAGCTTCCCTATGTTTCCTCCCGGAAAAAATAACGGAGTTACAACATAAGAGTCTGTCGTGAAAAACACCCTCCCTTCTTTCACGCAGAAGCTCGCTGCGTCGTCGTCAGAACCCTGCCAGCCGCTTGTTCTGAGCCTTGCTCCAATCTCTTTTATGAGTTCATGCATCTCCCTTCCGCCAGCGCCATCAGCTAATTTGATGACACCTTTCGGCTCATCAGGCACAGGGCAGGCGCCAGTTGCGCAGTTCATTCTGATAAGCTCCTTCCATATTTGAACGCGATTGCGCATGCTCCCTCAGAGTCTGATACCATGCATGCGCCCATAGGCCTTTCAGGCGTGCATTCCTTTCCAAAGAACTTGCAGTCCCGGGGCTCTATCATGCCTCTTACAATTTCTCCGCATCTGCAGCCATTATCTTTTGCTGCAGGAGCTTTTGAGACAATCTCCTCAAACACGAGTCTTGCGTCAAGCTTCGGGTCCCTGGGTATGAGCCCGGATTTAGGCAGCACGCCTATGCCTCTCCATTCAGCATCATACTCTTTCATAGTCTTTTTTATAAGCGCCTGGGCCAGCATATTGCCTTTCGGCAGCACGACTTCCTCATAATCATTTATCACTTCGACTCTTTTTTCCTTTATCAGGACAATAAGCCTGTATATTGCCCTGAGAAGCGCGTCTGGCTGGAAACCGGATATGACCTGCGGTCTTGGGATATCGAGCGTGCGCCAGATATCCTCTCCTATTATTGTCGAGACATGGCCTGGGTCGATAAACCCGTCTATCTTCATCTCTGTCACAAGGACTTTCATCGCAGGAGGTATGAGCTTGTGGCTTGAAAACACGGTTATACCTTCTGAGAGGAGCTTTGCTGTCATAGGCGTCGTCGTCTCGAAACCCACAGCGAAAAACACCCTCTTCCTGTCGTTTATTATCTGATCGACAGAATACAATGTCTTGATATCAGCGCCTCTTGCCTGGGCATCGCGCAGGCTCATCTTAGAGCCAGGGACATGCATCATGTCGCCGTATGCAGCAAGAGGTATGTGATTTAATGCAAGCTCTATTGCAGCATCGATGTCTGACTGGCTTGTGACGCAGACAGGGCAGCCTGGACCTGATATCAGCTTGATATTCTTTGGCAATAATCCGCGTATGCCATATTTCATTATAGAATTGGTATGGCCGCCGCACACTTCCATTATGCGGACTTCACCCATGCCGGAAGCGATAGCCTTTATCTTATCGATATACTCATTCATCTTCCATCTCAGCGAGGAGGTTGTAAGTATTCTTGGCGACTTCCTCTTCGACTTTCTGGATAGCAAAACCAACATGCACGATTACATACTCACCTATCTTCGGCTCTTCTAGGAAGGTTATATCTGCCTTCCTTCTGATGCCGCCGAAATCGACGATAGCCTTGCTTCCGTCAATAGAGATTATCTTTCCTGGGACAGCAAGACACATATCTTATTTGATTCTCATGAGGTTTAAAATCCTTGCGATAGGATACTAACCAAAAAAATCATCGCGATGTAGGCAGGGATCCAATATACCAGCTGCTTCTTGTAGTAATTTAATAGCGTTAGCAAGAACCCGGATGAGAATACGCCGATAATCACAAAAGCGAAGAACGCTGTCAGGCTTGCCATGCCTGCAATCTTTTCTGCTAAGAATAACCCTCCGTCCATTTTATTTGAGGTTATGATATAGCCGTCAATAGCATAGCCGAAAATGAAAAATACAAGGCCTATGGCTACATTTATTGAAAGCCTGTATGGAAGGATATCCGGGACCTTTTTCTCAAGGAGCGTCTTCCAGTTGAAGAAGATGAATATCCCGGAGAGCATCATGCTTGCAACAAAGATGTCACGGTTATATGGGAAATTAGGGATGCTGAATGCAGAGTGAAGCTTGAACATATCGAAGATGAGCTGCTTTAATAAAAATATTGACACGATTATTATGAAAGCGATAGAAGATTTTTCTGCGTAGGACATAAGATTCTTGTTCATCATGCTAATTACTTGGTCTCACGTCTTTTTTTACCGTTTCCAAGGACTACAGCGTCTTTTATCCCTAGGTTGAAGCAATCCAGGACACAGGTCTTGCCAAAGTCAACATCTTTGTAGATATCATGTCCGGTCGCAATCACAGCAATCTTTGCATCCTTCAATACCTTGCCTATGCTCTTCTCGACACCTTTCACATAAGGGTCGTGCACTCTCACTTCAAACCCATATTCACGGCAAAGCTTGATTATCTCATGGCTCGGAGATTCACGGTCATCGTCCACATTCTTCTTATAGGCTGTCCCGAGTATCGCGACACTGTCTCCTTTTTTTGCAAGCTTTTTTATCATCTCAAATATCAGCTCTGGCTGGCTGTCGTTTATAAGTCTTGCCGTCGGGATAAGCTTTGCGCTCTTTGTGTTCTCAGTCAAAAACCATGGGTCGATCGCGATGCAATGCCCACCTACACCAGAACCTGGCGAATGTATATTGACTCGGGGATGCAGGTTTGCAAGCTCTATCGCCTCCCACGCATTGACACCCAGTTCCATCGAGAGCTTGGCAAACTCATTTGCAAGCGCTATATTCACATCCCTGAAAGTGTTCTCCATGAGTTTTGCCATCTCAGCAGTCCTTGCATCTGTCAGATGTATCTCATTTCTCACAAAGCAGGAATAGAGTTCTTTTGTCCTTTTGCCTGCCTCGCCGGTCAGGCCGCCTATTATCCTGTGGTTAGTCTGCATCTCTGATATTGTCTTTCCGGGGATTGCTTTCTCTGAGACATACGCAAGGTCGTATTTCTTCTTTGCCTTGTCCAGTATCGGCTTGACGATTGTCTCAGTTGTCCCTGGCGTGACTGTAGACTCAAGTATAACAAGGTTCCCTTGCCTGAGAACTCTTGCGACAGATTCTGTTGCGCTTATGACATATACATTGTCGCATTTCTTCTCTTTTGTAAATGGTGTCGGGACAGAGATGACAAAGGCGTCAGCCTCAGCAATCGATGTCCCGCATGTAAAATTGCCTGCTCCTTCCTTGTACAAGTCTAAGAGTCCAGGCTCCTCAAAAAGCATCTTGCCCTGTTTCAGGGTCTTTATTTTCTCAGCATTAACATCGAAACCATACACCTGGTGCCCTGCCCTCGCAAAAAGCAGGGCTGTTGGCAGGCCCATATAGCCAAGGCCGACTATTGTGACTTTCATGATATAAAAGAGCAGAAATGAAGTTCATAAAGCTTTTGGAAAGCATGGCTCAGCAGAAACATATCTTTTTGCAGCTTGGCTGATGAAATTCGCAGCCTTTCCACTGCTATTCATATCTCTGCAAAGAGGATCATATAGTTGGCTCCGTATTTTTTCGCGCATCCTGGGCAATATGCGTAATGGATATAATAATCCCTTGCCTTTTTTTCCTGCCTGGCAAGATACTCGTCCATCAGTTTCACGAACTTAGGGACAGAATTATACGGGCCTGCAAAAGTCTTGCTTATGAATATGCCGGATATCTTGACATTGCTGGCGTGAGGGACTTCGCCTGTCACAGAGAAGAATATCTCTGACCTGAAAGGATTTGGGTCGTGGAAAAGTATTAGGACCTGGTCTTTATTCTTGTCTATCTTACCTGCGGCTGATGCAAGGATATTCATCTTGGTTATCTTCTTGCCGATCATTGGGAAGAAAGGTATATGGAAAAGCTGCGGTATGGATTCTTTTATGAATCTCTTGCCCTTCCAATGGAAGGTCTTCTCATCCCATTTTGCAGGGTCAAATCTCGGGCAGCATTCTTTTTCCATATAGGATATAATATGTTGTGCATTTTATAAATCTGTCTCTTGAAATAAAAATCCAAACCACCGCAAGCGGAGGGGTATCCAATAAAATGAAAGCCAGGCCGGAGGCTGCTCTGGATCTATCCTGAAGGATCGCTCACCCTGCCCATAAACAATATCGCTTTTGTCTCATCGTCCCTTATC
>JAAXVZ010000007.1:6579-15324 GCA_013335235.1 Nanobdellota archaeon
AGAAGTACAAGGAATCTAACCCTTGCAGGGATTGCTTAATCTGCCCAGGAACAGGATTAAGCCAGTCTCTTCATCGGTTATCATGAATATGAAGGGGTGGTCTGCGATGAAGTATTCCTGTATAGGCATAGAGGTTGTCCCTATTCCTGTGCCTGTCGCAGCAGCAGCCTCTGTCCCTTCTTCATAGACATCGATGAATGCCTGGTGTATGACAAAGGAAATGTACAGATCCTTAGTTCCCGTCATCCCTGAGAAGTCAGCGCCTGATGTAAAAGCCTGCTTCATGCCCATCTGCTGCAGGTCCTGGCTCATGAAATACTTAGTGTTAAACTTGAACTTAGGGACCATGACTGAGACCTTCTGGCTCTGCAGTTTTGAGTCTACACTCTCTAATACTCCTTCATCCAGGCTGTCTTCAAACTCTTCAATCGTTCCTAGCTCCGGAAGCAGGATTAGCATAGATACCTTCTCTCCTTTGTAAGGCAGCTCGATTGCCTGGTAGCCTTTCTCTTTCATGTACTTGAACTCTTTTGCCTTCCCTACAGACATCATCTTCGCTGTGACTTTATTATCTTTTGCGATAAAGAAATCCCTGTCCGCTGTCTTATCCTTGATGAATGGAGTGACCCAGCTGCCCTTGAAATGGATGGCGTTTGTTATCACAAGCCTGGTCATGGAATCGATACTGCCGGCAGGCAGGAGGTCTTTTATCTTCTGGTTTGTATTTTCTTCGACCCACTTGTTTATCTCGAGCCTAGCAGGTTCAGGCTCACCGAAATTCAGGTTCTTCACATTTCCGCCATAATAATTCTTTGATATCTCTAAATATTCTGGAAGGAACCCATAGTTTTCCTGCGCCCATAGCGCATTTGCAGTAGATAGCATATATTCTTCATTTTTTCTGTTCAAGGAATTATAGAGCGCAGCAAAACCAGGTCTCCTTGTATCATCTGCAGGGAACTTGAATACCTCTGCCATCTCAGATGCTGTTGTTCCGGCTGCTCCTTCATATGCTATTGCCATGTTGGCATAGATGCTGTATGGCGAGTAGAATAAATTGCCGTCTTTTTCCTTGTAGATCCTGTAAAGGTCGAACGCAAAGCCGTTGTTCCCTTGAGCCACCTGTAAAATTTTATCAGGGGTTGCAAGAGAATCATCTGCCTCTTCAAAAGAGGGAGCGCATCCTGCGAATAATATCATTGCCGCGATTATACTTAATATCAATTTTTTTTGTCTCATGCTAATTTCATTGCAATGCCTCTTCTTAATTGTTTCCATGGGTTCAATTGCATATGCAATTATATATTGCAGCAAACTGCAATTAGACCAAAAAAGGAATAAAACAAAAGGCTTTTATACATTCAAGGCCAAGAAAAGCTTAAAGGTGAGGGCTTTATGAAAAAATTGGTTCTATTTAGCATAGTGCTACTATTGGTTTTTAGCGCATTAGCGCAAGAAGATGTCATCGAGACAGAGGATACAGTCGATCCTGGGACAACACCGGACAGCCTGATGTGGGGCGTCGATGTAGCGATGGATAAGATCTCTCTGGCATTGACCTTTGATAATGCAAAGAGAGCTGAGAAAGCGCTTCAGGTAGCAGAAGAGAGGCTAGCTGAAGTCCGCGCGATGATCAAGGCAAAGAAGCTTGAGCACTCACTGAAAGCAGAACAAGAGCATGAGAAGCTGCTCATAGAAGTAGAGACTGAAGTGGAGAATGAGAAGAAAGATAAAGGCTCAGACCAGCTTGAGGACACGATCAAGCTTGAGCAGAGGCTATCGAGGCACAAGCAGAGGTTCGAGAAAGTCGAATCTGAAGTCGAAATTGAAATGAGAGGAGACCTGACACCTGAGCAGCAGGAGAAGCTAGACGCTCTGCTATCTTCATTAGGCGACAATGTCAGAAGGGTCGAAGTCAAGATCCAGAAAAGAGAAGGTGAGCTTAAATTAAAAGTCAAGACTGAAGAAGGCGAGACCAAGCTGAATGAGATAGAAGGGAAGCTGTCAGAATATGAATTCAAGGCTCTGCGTGAGCAACAGAAAGCAGCAAAGGAGATAATAAAGGCAGAGCAGAAGATTGCAAGGTTCTCTGCAGTTTCAGGTATCGCTTCGATCACAGGAAAGGTTAGCGGAAGCAGCAATGATGACACAGATAATGCTGAGGAAGAGGATGCCGAAGAGATAAATGAGGACATAGAAGAAGATGCTATTGATGATTCTGTGTTAGAAGATGAATTCGAAGATGAGATAGAGGATGAAGTCGAAGACGGGTCTGAAGCAGAGGATGAAGATGAATTCGAAGATGAGATAGAGGATGAAGTCGAAGACAGGTCTGAAGCAGAGGACGAAGATGAAACAGAAATCGAAGATGAAATAGAAGATGAAGTCGAAGACAGGTCTGAAACAGAGGATGAAGATGAAACAGAAATCGAAGATGAGGTAGAGGATGAAATCGAAGAAGAGTCTGAATACGAATCAGAGGAATCATCCAGCTTGTTTGCTATCTACAACCTCGTGGTCCCTGAATTCACGGAAAGGACTGTTGAATCAGCCGAGCGTTATGTCGATGCTGCAAGGTCTGCCTTAAGCAAGTCCAGAGAGCTTTACACTGGAAAGGATTTCAAGCAGTCATATGCCTATGCCAAGTTTGCGACAAGGCTTGCAAACAGGGCTCTTTCAGGAAAGTTCTTTCCTAACATAAGCGGCGGCGGAAGGCCCGGAAACAATGACGATGAGATAAGGCCTCCACCAAGAGAACTAAAGAGCAATAGGACTGTTGTGGACGCAAGGATAAAGCTGGACAACAAAGGCAAGACACAGTAGTTTTTTCTCAAATCTTTTTTTCTTTATATTAACCCATATTTATAGTATTACTTTTAAGTGATAAAAAATAATAAATTTTATATACACATAAGAGATTAGTGCCCTAATGACATATGTATTGCTCATAATCGATGCATACAAAGGCATAGAAAACTATAGTCTTGTCCGGCCGGCATTTGGTGCAAGTGATCCGCTTCATGTCGTCTCTAACATAGAAATGGCTTTAGGAAAGGCAAGGGCTGACCAGGCAGAGATATTCTATTTCCTGAAAGCTGATCCTAAGTCAGGAGATTTCTCTGGAGCGGAGATTGAGTCTTTTTTTCCTGACTTTGTGCTGCCTGAAGAAAGATACATAAAAGAACACTGGTCTGCCTTTGACGGAATGCAGTATTCCATGCAAAAGGAAAAATTTCGCCTGAGAGAGAGGCTTTCAGGGACCAGCCAGCTTATCATAGGCGGGTTTGATTTTGCCTCATGTGTCATCGCGACAGCAGCAAGCGCAGCAGAGGATTATGGTCATTCAGTCTGTCTTCCAAAAGACTTGATGCTGACAGACCATAGATGCCTAGATAAGGCAATACAGCTTATACAGGAAAACCCGAAGATGTGCCTTACAGAAAAATTCAACGCAGGTCTATAATCTCTCTATTATCTCGACTATCTTCTCGCCGGCAGTCCCATCCCCAAGCGGGTTTCTCCATAATCTGGATTTAGGCCTTGAGAAATGGTATATGGCACCCTCCAGTTTCTTCTGGTCCAGGCCGACAACCATGTTAGCTCCGCAGGAGACTGTCTCCGGCCTCTCAGTATTCTCCCTGATCGTGATGCAGGGGACTTGCAGGACGCATGCCTCTTCCTGGACTCCGCCTGAGTCTGTCACAATCATATGAGCGCTCTCTTCCAGGCATAGGAAGTCGATGTAGCCAAGCGGCTCTGTTATTATCGCCTGGTCGAATTTCAGATTGAATTCCTTGAGCTTTGCCCTGGTCCTTGGATGCATCGGCCAGACAAGCTTCTTCTGTGTCTTCTCTACAAGGATTGCAAGGAAATCCAGGAGATGGACTAAACTATCTTTATAATCCACATTCAGACCCCTGTGGGCTGTGAACAGTATATATTCTGACTTCTTGAGATTTAGCTCCTCGAGTATGCTGGACCTCTTCGTGAGGTGCCTGTTCTGCATGACTGCATCCACTATTGTGTTTCCAGTCACGGATATCTTCTTCCTTGCGATGCCTTCGCCTGTGAGGATATTCTTCTGCACTTCTGTCGGGCAGAAGAGCAGGTCTGAGATAGAGTCGCAGAGTATCCTGTTCTTCTCTTCCGGCATCCTCCTGTCATAGGAGCGGAGGCCAGCTTCTATATGCCCTGTCTTTATATCTTGCTTCGCCGCTGCAAGGATCGCTGCAAGGACAGTGTTCGTGTCGCCTTGCGCGAGGACTATGTCTGGCCTCTCTTTCAGGAGTATATCTTCTATTGCGATCAGCATCTTCCCTGTCTGGTTGCCATGCTCTGCGCTCCCTATGCCTAGATTGTACTTCGGCGCAGGCAAAGATAGCTCAGAGAAAAACACTTTATCCATATTCTCTGAATAATGCTGGTTTGAGTGTATTATGAAAAAATCAAGCTTCTTCTTGATAATATCTCTGATGACAGGGGACATCTTGATGATCTCAGGCCGTGTGCCGAGTACTATGCAGATTTTCATAATATTGGAGAAAGAGGGTCACTATTTAAAGTGAACTATGCAAACTTTTTTAGAGAGTAATCTTCAGTTTTGCATATTTTTTATAATCCTTAATAAGGTATTTATGTTATTACTATTTAGTAATCAATTATCAAAAAATTTATAAATGATGCTTTATTCATATCCCCTATGGTAGAAGTATTATAAACCTACCAAAAATCTCAACCCAGAAAAATGATCGAAGCTGACATCGTCCTATACCGTTTCAATGTGAAGATACTGGAAAAGCATGTAGAACTATCAAGGCTAGAATCCATGACTTTCGGGACCAAGCAGAATAATAGCATCCAAATCCCAACCCAATACGGCTGGGAAGGTGTCCGTGACTTCCATGGGGTTATCTTCACAGATGGCTATCTTCTTTATGCAAGGTCAGATGTCGCAAGCGCGATAGTCGTTGATAATGTGTGGTCGTGGAAAAAGGATGCAGTTCTCGCTGTTCCTGTGTCAAATATTGGTTTTGGCTGGGAAGAGAACCATCATCACAGATATCGCTTCGAAATCATTCAGAGCGCCAAGTACAGGGAAGCTGGACACCGGCATCCTAGATAGAATTATAAAGCAATCCGTTCTAGCATACTTCATGTTCGGCCTATTCAAGTTCGATAAAGAGAAGCAGATTCAGGAACTTACCACAAGGAAGATAGACCTTGAAAAGAAGATTGCAGACATGAAAGCCAATCTGGCAAGGATTGCGGCAGATATTGAGACACATAGGAAGATAGTCCCTGAAGAAGAGGTCAAATACAGGATTGAGCTCTTGAGAGAGAAGTTTGTCATGTATCTTGATGCTCTCGACAGCTCGAAGAAGCTTTCCAAGTCCTTCAAGAACGGAGACTATATCTCGCTGCAGAAGCATCTCTATGACTATCCTGTAGGTGTTTCTGACAGGGTGAAAAGCCACATCCAAAAAGAGCAGGATATACTGGCGGACAGGAAGCTTGACATCGAGAACCATATGAGGAGAAGGGTAGAAGAGAAAGGAAGGATAGAGAATGAGGTCATTGGGCTTGAAAAGCAACATTCTCAGGCTAAAGAGGGTTTATATAAATTAGGTATCAGTCAGCAAAAGCCTTGATCACGACTTCTGCGATCAGGCAATAGGCGAGGCTCCCTGCAATCCCGAATGCCATGTCCAGGACATCGAAGGTCCTGTATGTAGTGAATATCTTCTGGACTATCTCTACGGCAACAGCGACCCCTACGGAATATGCGAATGAGGCAGCTATAGGCCACCTGAAGTTCACGAACCTGTGCGAGAGGACAACAGACAGCGACATGGTATTCATGAAAAAATAAATGAAATGCATATGATATCCTGACATGAACTTCGCTGTTGCAGGTGTCAGGGGAGCGACTGACGCGACAAATAGCGCAGCCTGCAATCCCAAAAACAGCATGACTGCAGGAATGAATTTTTTCATGTGTGCACCGAATCTAAAAAACAAGGCCTTCAATATAAAAATTTATAGTTAAATACCTCTCAGGAGAATGATTTAAGTATAAGCACTATCTTGCACAGGAAATGGTAACTACCGGGATATACCTTCACAAATATAATGAGCATATCGTAGGAGAGGGGCTATGCCCTATGGTGATGCCTGACGGCACCGGAAAGCTGGACCTTCTTCACCTGGTGCCTGTTTTCCATATCGATGAGCAGGCTCATATGCAGCTCACAAGGATGGACCCTGTCGACGCGTTCAAGAGTGTTGTCGCTGACCCATATTCTCATTATGCGTTCTTCCCTGACCCAATGGATTACAGCCCAAGATTGATGGCAGATCTTTTCAGCAGGAGGAACCTGTATATCACTGTCCTGCATGGTACACCACAATTCCCTATAGATATCCCTCAGGTATCAGCTGTATACCTTGCCCCGAGCGACATTGAGATGAGGACAGATTCATTCTGGTGGCCAGGGGAATACCCTAATCCAAGGCTGAGCTTTTGATACATTCTGAGATATAGTCATCCAGGGAGACGCATGCCCACAGATGCGTAAGTTTATAGATAAGTTTTTTTTACTGCCATTCATGAATAGCATCGATGCGCTTCTGAAGTCTGACATCCAGGAAGACAGATTCCATGGTATTGACAGCCTTGCTGATTCAATGCCGCCGGATATTACCCGCCTGAAGAAGATTGCAGGAGGGGGCATGAGACGTTTATTCGTATGGTATGACATGTATGACCAGATTCATGCGCTTGAGAGGATGGCAGATACAAAGCTGCCTGAGGCACTGAGTTATATCCGTGAATTCTTCTATGAGGATAGCGTTGATGTGCCATACTATGACCACATTGCAGATTACGAAGGAAGGCCTATGCCGACTAATACATTCTATTCATATCCCAATGCAAAAGGAGATCTTAGGGTCTTCCTTAATACCGTCGAAAGTTCTCAAAAGTCAAAAGAGGCTTCAAGCGCAAGGTATAAGATACTCGGCAGGATAGCGAACCTAGTTTAGACACGAATATTAGCAGTTGACCTTATAGTAGCCAGGAGAGGTCATGGTATATTCAAAATTGTTCTTATTTTCAGGACTTGCCCTGATGACCGCCATTATCCTTGCCGGCAAGAGGCCATTTGCAAGCGCGTTTCTATTCGACACCGCCAAAAACTCTTCCAGGCGTGACTTAAGTATAGGTGCCTTCCACTGGTGCGCGATGACGCCTTGCCCCAGGTAAACGGCCGCATGCGTGTATGGCCTGTCCTGCTCGTTGAATGCACTTGTAGGATTATATAGTCCTAGAATATCTCCTGGCATGAGGTCCTTTTCATTCAGTATGTCCAGGATATCTCCCATTCTCTCTGCTTCACCTGTCCATACAGGGAGATTTGGTTTCCTTGACGGCAGCTCCCATGCAGAACCCGGGTAGAAGTTCAGTCCATAGAGTATCTTTGCAGCCCTGGTGCAGTAGCCTGCGCAGTATACTTCAGGAAGGCCCCATATCTTTGGGACCCCGGGGTCTGATATTGCCTTCGCTGCATCAGATTCCACAAGGAGCGCAAATTCATGCTCAGGAGTCATGTCCGATTGAAAATAATTCCTTGATTAAAAATCCTTAGGGTTTGTATTCCCTGAGAATATAAGCCATCCTTGTTTTTTTTGCCTGAAAGGGTAAAGTATATCAATCTGCTTGCATTGTAATTTTGTATATTATGGGGGATGGGGGTAAGGAAAATGACAAAGAGCTCCTTACGTTTTCACTAGCCTCTTTTTTCAACGACCTCGGCTCAGATATGATCTACCCAGTCTGGCCGCTCTTTGTCACTTCTTTCCTTGGGGCGAATATGTTCATCTTGGGCCTGATTGACGGCATAGGGGAGACCATAGCTGCCTTATCAAAAGCCCTCTCAGGCTATTTCTCTGACAAGACAGGGAAGCGCAAGGTCTTCATATGGATAGGTTATTTCATGTCTTTTGCTTCGCGTTTGGGCTATGCTGCCTCCAGCCTCTGGTGGCATCTCATACCTTTCAAAGTGCTTGATAGGGCAGGGAAGATAAGAGGTGCGCCAAGAGACGCTATTGTCGCTGACATATCTAAGGAGAATAGAGGTAGGAATTTTGGCATCCTCAGGACTATGGATAACCTGGGAGCTGTATGCGGAGTTTTGCTTTGTCTATTCCTGATGCAGTTCTTCTCCCTTAAGACCATCCTCATGATTGCGGCAGTGCCATCCCTTCTCTCAGTTGCGATGATAGTCCTTTTCATAAAAGAAGGCAGGAGGGGCGAAGTGAAGCGCGTCAGTCTTTCATTATTCGACAGGAACTTCAAAATCTTTCTTATATCAGCGGTATTCCTGTCGCTTGCGACATTCAGCTACTCATTCCTGCTCATATTCGTGAAGAACGCAGGCTTTCCAGACATGATGCTCCCTGTATTCTACTTGCTCTTCACGTTCATCGCAGCAATCGCGTCATATCCTGCGGGCAGACTATCAGACATGCTTGGCAGCAAGAGGATGCTCTACGTCTCCATGATAATTTATAGTCTCATGCTAGTTGGTTTTATCTATACAAGACAGCTATGGCTGTTCTTCATGCTCTTCATATTATATGGCCTGTTTAAAGGGATTGTTGACACAGTGCAGTCATCGTTTGCAGCCTCACTCTCACCAAAAGACATGAAGGCAACAGGGATTGGAAGCCTGCAGCTGATAATAGGAT
>JAAXVZ010000181.1 GCA_013335235.1 Nanobdellota archaeon
GTTGAAGCGGTTCGATGAGATTAAGCTGTTGAAATGACATTGTTTTGTATTATATCCTTTTAAAAATAATCCCCTGCTTTTAAAAGCATCTATTCCGGGAAGAGCGGATCCTGATAATCCAGTTGGAGCAGTCGCAGCGAGGTCAGCCTAATGGATAATCTTCAGATTCAGGGGAATCTAGTCTTTTTGATTCAATTCCTGCATAATCTTTTCTATGTCAGGAATGACTGGACCAGGAATTGTCTCCGAGAACTCATGGGTTATCTGCGTGTTAGTGAAAACCTCTCTTACAGGTGCGACGAAATCATGGTCAGCTACGAGCGCACCTGAAAAAATCTCATAATGTGGCTCGTGAAGCAAGTAAAGCATCTCGAATCCTGTATCTTTTTCTCGGATGATGAATGCGCCATCTGTCTGCTTTAGGCTTCTAAATATATCATCAACAGAAGTATGAAGCATGCCCTCCCTGCTCAGAAGCGCTAGATATATGAAGGGCATAGGTTCGCTGGCAAGGACATGTCCAAGTTCCCTGATGCAGGAGGTCTGCATTGAAGGAGAGATATAATGGTTGAAAGCGATCTCTGAAAAATATTTGCTACCATGTTCCCTCATCAGAACAGAATCTAGCATATAAACGTAAGGCAGTGTTTTGGAGTATGCCACCTCATAAGGCAATCCCGGCAGTTGCTTCCTTTCATGCAGGTGCGCTGCAAGAAACCCTTCCAGTTGCGAGTTCATCTCAACGAAGGATTGACAGCTTATATTTGAAATTGCCTGCTTTCACCAGGTGAAAATAGCGTAGAATATCAAGCCGAGGCCTAGGACCATCATAACAATAGATATTATCATCATCTGATTTTGGGGTAGCGCAGACCCGCCAGGACCCAGTTTTGGCATCTCCATATGTTCAGTCCAAGAGATTCATGTATTAATACTTTTCCAATTGCCAGACTCCCTGCAGGATATTTTGTCTTGTTCTCAAATTAGAAAAAATTATATACCTGCCTGTCTAAGGTGTTGTCATGGAATCTGTCAGGAAGCACGAGCTTGTAGGTTTGGTGATGGTGTTCCTATCAGGAACTCTTCTCGGCTTCGGGCTGTATATCACATTCTGGGGCGCGAATAGGCCATTATTCTACAATACAATAGATGCGCTCATAAAAGGCAAGGAATTCCTGTTGTTCCCTCTGTTCTACGGATTTTCATTCCTTCTCATGGCTCTTGGGATGATAGAGCTAAAAGAGATGAAACCAGGCAGGCGACGATGAAAAAGCTGATTCGTGAAGAAAAGGCTCTTGAAAAGGAACTGGCAGTCATGGTCAGTTCAGAATATGGGATAAAAGAGCTGATTCATGGGATCCTGATCGGGACAGTTATCGGTTTCATGCTGGCGTGGCTTTTATTGAAATAGCTACATATAGTAGCATCCCTCAATGGATCTTTCCTTTATTACTTCTTTGTAATCAGCATAGTTTAGGCTCAGCCGCTTCTCAGGTGTTTCATGCTCTTCTACATTGTCTTTGTATGTGTTCAGCAGCCTCAGCTTGCCAAGCACAGGATCCACATCATAGCAGCCGACTTTCTGACCTACATCAAGTATGTTGAACAGGCAATTGTTGCATGCAGAGTTGCTGAGGATGAAATGGAAATCCGATGCCTGGTAGAGATGCGTGGTCATGAGATGATGATAGCTCTGGTAGAATACTTTTGTCTTAAGCTTTCCTGAGAGGTCCTCTATGAGGCCTCTGATAGCCTGGCTTTGTGGCCTGAATGCAAATGGGTCTTTCCTCAGCCTGCCCTGTGTCTGGTTGAAGATAACAAGCTTGGCTGCATAAGACAGCTGTCTCTTGATAGACATGCTTAGCTCAAGTGCAGTGTTCTCCTGGAACTCGCTTGCAGCATCCTGTGGTCCGGATGAAGGATTGAAGCCAGGGATGCCTGCTATCAGGAGGTCTCCAATCAGCACAGTCTGCCCACCTATATACGCCAGCTGCTTCGGGTTCTCGGATTTTATCTGTGAAAGGAAGTCTTTGAATATGTCCCTGTAATCTGAGAGTATGGCAAGCTTCCTTATTTCTTGTTCCTCTGCAGACAAGAGGAATGCCAGCTCCCTGAATACATTATACAGAAGCGGGGATTCATAAGTCCCTACATTATAGAGTGTCTTTGAGATGAGAGACAGCTGTCTTAGGTCCTGGTATGCAAGCGAATATCTTGCTCGTATGTATTCTTTGATCAGGAGAGAATATTCAAGCTTCTCAGAATCAGATGCCCCTTCTTTTGGAACCGAAGCGAGTTTATCCGCAAGGCCTGGGGCAAGCTTGCCCAAGATGCCCTTTCTGTCCAGTGCAGAAAGATATTTTCCATGGTCATGTTTATAGCCATATCCTTCCCTGGATTCGTTCTCTCCCAATATGTCGCCATTCACGACAATCAGGTCTATCTTCCATTCTGGCGCCTTCTTCTGAAGATAGCCTCTTATGAACTCGAACTTATCCTGTGAATGGATATCTGAAAGGACTGCTATTCGCATCTTTTCACCCCGCAACTAGTAATATCCCGGATTATAATAATGTTCCTTGAAAAATGCATTCATTCAAGAGTAGTAATATAAACATTATATTTATATATAGATGACGGTTACCCCGCAGCATAAACTTTACGGGGGAATAAAATGAAGAACATAATCGCTGCATTTATCATGCTGCTGACAATGGCGGCAGGAACACTTGCTTATGTGCCAGACGGCAATCCGGCAGACTGGGGTATAGACCTCGCGGGAAACCTGGACACATTCTCATCATGGCAGCCAGATAGTGATGCTGTTGATTATGTCGTAGAGAATGATATAGACCCAAGATTGAATACTCAGGAATGGAATCTGAAGAAGTTAAAATGCGACTGGACATGCTATACACCAGGATGGACACAGTACTGCTACTGCCAGCATGGAGTTCACAAGACTGTTTTTGACGCACATGTCACAACCTTTGTAGAGGCATTTAAGTATTATTCCCCTTTTAAGCAGCAGGTTGTCCAGCCGACCAGCGGAGAGCTTTTTGATCAGTCAGCGATATATTGTGACAATGATCCAAACAAGCTATTTTTCATGATGGTGACATCAACACCTCCTGCAGGGGCAGTCGATGTTGCAGGTACCCTTTACAAGCCAGGAGATCTTGGGCTTGATTTCAACGGAGACGGAAAAGACGAATACGGCATCAAGCTCACAGGAGCAAACAAAGGCCAGATATGTTTCCTTCCAACTTGGATTGAAGTTGATGAGGTCATGGGTAACTGGGTTGCACCAGGTGTACCGGGATACTGGTCATTCACTTGCCCACAGGGCCATGTTGTTGGACAAGCAACCGTTGCCTACGTGAAGCAGGCACAGAAAGATAATGGCAAGGATCTGTATGTCGTTGAAGTTTCAGCACCTAGGACAGCATTCGATGTTCTAGATGATGGAGATGTCTATTACGTATATAACCAGCAGGAATGCGGCAATGACGAGATAGAAGCTAACTGCAAGATAAACGAAGGAAGCGAAGTGCCTGAATTCAATGCACTCGAAGTAATCGGTATGCTTGGATTAATAGGTGTTGCAGTTGCCTTCATAAGAAAGAGGTAGAGCTTATGGTGAACTGGTCTGGAGTTAAGGCGAGCCTTGCAGATAGGGCAAAGACTTTTTATAGCTCAATGCCCCACAGCCGGACAGAACTTAGAGAGGCATTATATGGC
>JAAXVZ010000182.1 GCA_013335235.1 Nanobdellota archaeon
CTAAATTATCTAAGGAGAGCAGCTTCTGCTCCTTTTGGGATAGTCTCTTTTTTGACTCTGCATTTATGTCGATTTTCCGGCTCTTGAGCCGGGCATTTTCAATTTCTAGCTCTGCAATCTTCTCTTTTAAAGTTCCGACATGCTGTTTCAGGAGCATGATCTGGTGATCTTCTTTTGTGAGCGCTCTTGGCAAGATTGCAAGGCTCTCTTTTTTAGGTTCTGGCCTCTCTTCAGGTTTCCTCTCTAGCTCGATGGCTGCTGAAGATATAGGCATCCCTTCAAGGATAACTTTCATGAGGAGCTTATCCAAGATATTCTGCTTATTGTTCTGTTTCACATACGCAAATATCTTCGATATCAGCGCTTTATATTCATTATATGCGAAAATGGCAGAGGCAAGCGCATCTGTCTCATGGGCATTCTTGACCTTTGCGATTAAATCATGGTCTTTCACAATATGCAATTTCTCCCCTTTCTTTGTATCATACCTTGGAGCAAATACCTTCGCTCCGGTCCTCTGAGAGAATTCTTTTATGGATGATGGGACTTCTTTTTTATCAGTCCCTACTATAATTGGGACCCCGTAGCTATAGATGTTTTCTATCAGCTCTGACTGGGAATACTCTTTTTTTGATTTCACCCCAAGGAGCTTCATGTCAAAAGATAGGACAGCGAAGGCAGAAGTGGTTCCAGGGTCTATCCCAACGATTACCGGGTGCATCTTTGAAGAAGTAATATAAAGTAATTATTAATATCTTGCCGTATATGCGGAACACATATCTTCTTCTAGCCTCAATCGCCTTTTCCCTGGTAATGATAGAGCTTGGATTAAGGCTGGCGAGCGGAACATATTATGCAATCGCTGTCTATAACCTAGAGGGAAAGCCTCGCCTTTTTCAGCCAATGAGGCCATCTTCGTCAGGAGATAATGAGATTATGCTTCTGGGAGACTCTTTCACCTATGGCTCTGGTACCATCAATAATGAAACATATCCAGGCTTTCTTCAAGAGATGATACCGGGCAGCACCATAATCAATTACGGTGTCCCTGGATATAATATAGGTGATGTATATGAGCTATATCTTAACCATTCAAGCAAGCCTTTTATCTACGGGTATTTCGAGAATGATGCAGAGCTCTCCTCATACAACATGGTGAAGCATTGCGGCCTGACACCTGAAGCGGCATTTTTCCATGAAGTATTCGGCTCAATGAAGCTGCCATATTTTGTACATCAAAGGACCATCAACCTTCTTTTCAGACTAAATATTCCTTCAGATGACAGGACAACCGTCTATCTAGAGCATATTAACTCAGAAGAGAGCCTTGAAGGGTATTGCGTAAGGAAAGTCCTCAGGAAATTCAATCCAGAGCATGGCGTGTTCTTCCACCTGCCCTCATACCCGATCTATCATTTCAGATTCTATGATGAGTTAGGTTCAGAGGCTGAAGACGCCGGTTTCCGGGTATTTGACATGCCAAAATATTTTGAGTCTAGAGACCCGCACTTGAGCCCAAGTGAAATGCTGACAGAAGACCTGCACTATGGAGCTAGAGGTAATCTTATAATTGCGCAGGGTGTCCATGAGTTCTTAATCAATAACAGCTTCTCATGAGTATGATAACTCAAGGATATAGGTTAGTTTTTGCATCTAATCAAATTTTCCTAGCCCCAATTGCCCTTTTCTTTTTCCATCAGGCACTGGCTCGACATCTTCGTATACTTCTTTTTTCAGGTCATGGGAAAGCTTATCCCCTATCAACTGCCTGAGCTTCATGATATCTGCTTTCTTGATATCTCCCATATCCTTTATCCCGTTCCTGAATAATATCCTTGCCCGGACCCTTCCTATATTCTTTATCCTTGTCAGGGGAATCAATTCTTCTTTCACGCCTTTCTCTATCCTGTAGCTGGCTTTCCTTATCTCAGGCAATAATTGGTTGAAGCCCATCAGGCTGCCAAGTTCTGCAGCAGAGTACAATATCCAGATCATGAGCTCTTTTTTCAGATGTATCTCTCCTGGCGGGATGTTGAACCTCTCCAGTATCTCCTCTTCGTTCTTCTCTTCCATCCAGTCATATATCGCAAGCGAGAGCTTCACAGATTTCAGGAAATCTTCATAATCATGATCAAAGAAGCCAGGGATAGGGCCGATGAGCTCTTTCTCCATCTCAGGCACCATAGATTCTATATTCTGCGCTTCGCTTGCCCTGACAGTCGGCAGAGGCCGCAGTTCAAGTGTCGACGCGGCCATCTGGATAAAAGATATTGATGCATGCGACTTCTGGGTGGCTTTCCTGAGCGCCACCATTATCTGGTTTGCAGTCAGCGGGTCCAGGTAGAGCTGCGCAACCCGCTCTCCAAGCTTTGTCACTTCTATCCTGCCAGAATCAAGATCCCTTGCAGATACAAAGTCGCCTTTTTCAGGTGTCCTTATGAATTCCCAATCCTCTAAGTACCCAAGTATCTTGACCAGGATTGACTCAACTTTTTCCATGTCTCCATATTGTTTCCCGTAAAATGTCTTGGAGAAAAAAGATATCAGGTCCTGCCTGCTTTTGGCAAACCCAGTCGCAAGGAGCGATAGGCAATATGTCCTCAGGGCAGGCTCTGCAGCAAGCTTTGAATAGATGTTCTCAGGCGGAGCAGTTATGAATTTCGATATTATATCCTCCACGTCCTTCTCTGACCCGGCGATGCAGATAGCCTCGCCATGCGTGTCATTGAAATCCGGCCTTCCAGCCCTTCCTGCCATCTGGTGATACTCTAATGTCGGTATCCATTCCATCCCCCATCTTCCGCCATACCTCTTCAGGTCTTTTATTATGGTCCTGAACGCCGGCAGGTTGACACCCATCGCAAGAGTAGGGGTCGAGCATATTATCTTTATAGTGCCTTTCTTGAACCCCTCTTCGATTGCAGCCCTCTGGCTGCTGGCAAGGCCTGCATGGTGGAACGCAATTCCCTTCTTTACGCACATGGCAAGGCGCCTGCACTGTTTTGTCGGTGCAGCCAGGGCTTTTAGTATCTGTTCAGACAGATTGTCAAGCTCAAGATCATTTGTCTTCTGCTCTTTTGCGATCTTCTCTGCAGTCGCTTCTGAGCTTGCGCGCGTGCTGCAAAATACTAACGCCTGCTTTCCTTTTACTATTGTATCTATGGCAAGGTTGACAGCAGCACTATCTGTATATTCTTTTATCTCCACACTTAGAAGAAGAGGAAGAGTGTTTTTATAGTCACCGCAATAGCCTTAGAGTTTTCTATGCCTTTTTATTGTTCCTAAGGAAACCGATCTCATTTTCTTCTTTTTTGTAAAGCCAGGAAGGGATATCTGTCTTTATGGTTCCATCTTTAGGTATTGCAAGTATATTCTCACTATACAGGATATCCTGCATTTCAACAGCAGTTCTTACTGAACTGTACAGCCCTGCGTTTTCTTTCAGTCTTTCTTTGGCCCATTTTAATGCCTCATCTACTGTTTTTTCTGACACAGAAAGAGGCAGTTCTTTTGGTCCAGACCTTAGGCTGTGGATCATATCTATACCTCCGATACTAACTCCATTGTTATTGACAAGATATGAAGTGGCGTCAGAAAGCATGTGCTCTCCCCATCTTTTTACCGGTGTCTCAAGGAGCTCTCTTTCACCATACTCATTCAGGGCAGCAAGCCCTCCTGCGTAGCAGAGCATAGGTATAA
>JAAXVZ010000008.1 GCA_013335235.1 Nanobdellota archaeon
AAGCAGGGCACCCTACAATAAAAGAAGGAATCTCAAAAAATGAAGCCAAACAGGCGGTAGGGGCATCTGCGCCCAGAGCACAGGATCAGCTAAAATCTACTGACCGTGTGATTGAAGAGTATAATTTCCTTTCAAAGAATATCCCTATTGATATAACTATCAAGAAGACAGATGATGAATTTGTCCCGCTGTATATTGTCTCCATATCACAGATAAGTAAGACAACTGAGCTAATATTGGAAAAGATAAGGCAGCAGCTTGTCAGTGAAGTCTCTCTTGGCTTTGTAGAACTAACAGACCTCAAGAAAGCACAGGAGATAGAGGACCGGTTCAAGCACACAATCACTGTCCTTATAAACAAATATTTCCCAGACATGGAAGACGTTACAAAATCCTTCCTTGTCACATATCTTATCCAGAAGAGCCTTGGACTAGGCAACCTTGAGATAATGATGGATGACGACCTTCTTGAGGAGATTGTAATTAACTCTGGTTCTGCTCCGGTATGGGTATTCCATAAAAAGCACGGGTGGCTGAAATCTAACTTGGTTGTGGGTGATGATGACAAGACAAGACACTATGCCACAATGATCGGAAGGAAGGTTGGGAGACAGATCAGCGTCCTGGACCCCTTGCTGGATGCACATTTAAACGAGGGAGATAGGGTCAATGCAACACTATACCCAATATCTACGCAGGGCAATACAATAACTTTCAGGAAGTTCTCTAGGGAACCATTCACAATTGCACATCTTTTAAGATTCAATACCATGTCTTATGAGGCAGCAAGCCTGATATGGCTTGCAATGCAGTATGAACTATCTGCCATTATATCTGGAGGAACGGCCTCTGGAAAGACCTCTGCCCTTAATGTCCTGGCAACTTTTTTCCCTCCAAACCAGAGGATAATATCTATTGAGGACACAAGAGAGATCCGACTCCCTAAGTTTCTGCATTGGGTACCTATGAGCACAAGGCTTTCAAATGCAGAGGGAAAGGGGCAGATTTCTATGGAAGACCTTCTCGTGAACAGCCTTAGGATGAGACCGGACAGGATCCTCGTTGGTGAAGTCAGACGAAAACAGGAGGCAGAAACGCTTTTTGAATCTATCCATACCGGACACTCTGTGTACGCAACATTCCATGCAAACAATGCAGAGGAGACTGTCCAAAGACTCACTAATCCCCCAATAGATATTCCTAAGACTATGCTTCCGGCAATATCGCTTATTATCGTCCAATTCAGGAACAGAAGAACTGGCAAGAGAAGGACATTCCAGATTGCTGAGATACTTCCAGATTCAACACCAAATGTGCTGATGCAATACAACCCGAAAACAGATAGGCTAGACAGCATAAACAAGTCAAAGAGCCTGCTTGCTACGCTGAAGATGTTCACTGGGTTCGATGAGCATGACATGAACAAGGATCTGGATGAAAAAAAGCGGATATTGGAGTATATTGTCAAGAATAAGATTGATTCTGTTGATGGTGTTGGCAGGGTTATGGCAGAATATTACACGAACAAAGACCGCCTGATAGACCATGTCAGGCAAAACAAGAGCTTGGGGTGAAGAGAAATCTCGTTTATCAAGACCATCGCAAGCAAGTTCCCTGACCTAGGTGAAAAGCTGAGAAAGGCAAACCTAAAAAAATCTCCGGATGAGTTCATAAAGCTCACTATTATCTCAAGCGCTTATTCAACAGTCGGACTTATGTTCATAATTTTCATGCTGCTTGCAAAAACCGTTTCTGCAAAAGTGCTTATATTTACGCTCTTTATCGCTGTCCCTGTTTTCTTTACGATGACATTCTTCTATTTTTTCCAGCTCCCTTCTGTCAAGATAAACAAGATAGACCGCGAGATAAATAAGGAGATTGTATATGCCGGACGTTTTCTTGTCGTAGAACTTGAATCCGGAGTCAGTCTATATGATGCTATGAAAAATGTCCACAAAAGTTATCCTGTTGTCGGATCTTATTTTAAAGAGATAATAGATAATATAAATATAGGAACTGCAATGGAGGACGCGATTGCAGAGGCCATAGAGAGGTCCCCCTCCCAGAGCCTGACAAAGATATTATGGCAGATATCAAACAGCCTTAGGACAGGAAGCAATGTCGCCTCTCCTATAAAGTCTGTTGTAGAGACACTTATAAGGGAACAGCAAATAATGATAAACGAATATGGAAGGAAGCTCAATCCTCTTGCGATGTTCTACATGCTGATTGCAATAATCCTGCCAAGCCTTGGTGTCACTATGCTGACAATTGTCGCGATATTCATGGGACTGCAGCTTAAGGTAATACACTTTGTTGTCATTGCCTGCGGCGTCGGGTTCATGCAGTTCATGTTTGTCGCTATGATAAATTCAATAAGGCCTCCGGTGGAACTTTAGAATGGCGTCCGCTGCTAGCATACTCAACAAGATAAACGAACAGAAGAAGAACCTGGAGAAACTAGAGAAGAAGCTACCCTCGGAGCAGAAAAAAAAGGAAACTAACAATAAAAAGAACGAAAAACCAAAGATATCATCTTATGAAAGGAAGAAACGCTTTTCAGGATTCATAAAAAAAGCAGGGATTGAGGCGGGATTTGATGAGGTAAATAATTTAATAATATATATAGTAGCAAGCCTAATCCTACTTGGCACAATCGCCCTTACTGTTGATTTTGTATTGACGAAGACGTTCTGGCAGGACACCGTCCTTGTATACCTGTCACTCTGGACACTTGGAACAACCATATCTTATCTGCTCCTATGGGCTGCATTCTTTTTTTATGTAGATATACGTGCATACCAGCTTATGAAAGAAGTGGAGGCAGTCTTCCCTGATTTTCTTGAGCTTACGGCCGCAAATATCTCGTCCGGTATGCCTATTGACCGCGCACTCTGGTATGCTATCAGGCCAAGGTTCGGCCAACTTGCGAAAGACATGGAGTCTGTAGCTAAAGCCACGATGGTTGGTGAAAGCCTGCCTAAAGCGCTTACTGCGTTCTCAAACAAATATGACTCGGTCGTTATAAAAAGGTCGATGAATCTGCTATTGGAAGGCCTTGAGTCAGGTGGCGAGGTTGGTGACTTGCTGACAAGGGTCGCTGTCAATATACGAGACACGGAAATCATGAAGAAAGAGATGGCTTCTAATGTCACTACATATGTAATCTTTATCCTTTTTGCAACTCTTGGGGCCGCGCCCTTCCTTTTCGGGCTGACTACAGAACTAATTGTTATAATGAAGTCCATAATAGGGAACATAGATATGCCAAGCGACTCATCTTCTATGGGTGGGATTGGAATGACATTCTCCGCCTCTGCAGATTCTATATCTGTTGGTGATTACCAGGTATTCGCCATAATGTCTGTCTGTATCTCATCTATATTTGCAGCAATAATAATTAGTGTGATACAGAAAGGTAGCGCAAGAGAGGCTTACAGGAACATCCCATTATATATTGCAATCGGACTGATAAATTACTTCCTCTCTTTCACATTCATGAATATGATTCTGGGTAGTATGTTTATTTAAAGTGGTTTTTAGTGACCTAGTATACAAAAACGTAACATTTATATACTAAAAACATATTGTTTATTACCTATAATTGATTTCCAGAGGAATCGAGGTGATATGATGAAAAAAGGACAAGCTGCAATGGAGTTCTTGATGACCTATGGTTGGGCCATCTTAGTAGTCATTGCTGCTATAGCTGCGCTAGCATATTTCGGTGTATTGAATCCACAAAACTGGCTTCCAGAGAAGTGCGAATTCCCGCCAAATGGGCTAACGTGTTTAGGTAAGACAGCAAGTCTAACCAACGGAGTTACAATCTCCTTGAGGAACAGCGTTTCAGGAATGCCGATCACTGTCAGTGACGCAACCCTTGCTGAATGCACTGGTTCCGCAGAGATTGCTGTTGGATTGAGCAGCAATACTTTTGCCGCCATTGCAAACACAACTGTCCCTGCTAACGAGGCATTTAAGCTTCAGTGGGATACATGTCCAGGCTTAGTTGCTGGCAGATATGATGGTGCACCTGTAATCACATACACAAGCCAGGTTGATGGCTTGACAAAATCTGATACAGGATCCATAAAAGCGAAAGTTGCGTAAGGTTTTTACCTTTTTTTCTTATTTTATTCACACCAAAAAAATTGAGTAATGTTTTTAAACCTACAACTCCATAAAATATGCATGAAACCATATGCCTTCTTTTTTCTCTATCTGCTGTTTGTTCCTTCAGGTCTTGCAATGTACAACAAGACCCTCTATTCTGGTTGGGTGATGTCTGACACAGACTTTATGCTTGAAGACCGACTTTACAAAGTGAATTACATAAAAGTCGCAAATGTGACCATGCTTTATTTCCCTGGTGTCTCTTTCCAGATTGAAGGGAACAGCTGCAACCAGAAAGGAATTTATAGTGCCTGTGTCACAAAGCAGAAATTTGAGCGTCATGGTGCAGTAACGCTGCCAGATGCAAGGGCAATATCCAACGTTTCTGTGTATATATATATCAACCGGACAGAAATTGATGTCAGGCCAAGACTAACAATAGGGAATCTTACAGAGGGTATCCCTGCACAAATAGAGGTGCGTGTAGACACTATAGGAAAAGCAACAGAGATATTGTACTCTGTAACTTTTCCAGATAATTTTAGTGTAAAAAAGTCTGAAGGATGCTCAATAGAAGGGACAACCATACTCCTTCAAGGAAACACATGCACGGCCATTTTTATCCCTGTCGGAGGGGAACACCGCTTGACAACCATACTCCAATATACCGCAGCAGATCTTCTCCACGCTACAAGAGAAGAGTACATTATAAACGTTACCTATCCCCATAAATCTGCGTTGCCTGAAACAAAAGTGGTCCCAGTACTGCCTGGAGTGAGCGAAAACAAGACATTAGAACCTATAAAACCAGAACAGGGAGGATCAGGACAAAAAACTGAAAGCGGGAACGGTCTTGATAGTAAACTAGGAATTAGTCCCTTGTATATCATATATGGTGTTACTATGTTCGCTGCCCTGGGCCTTATTATTTTTGTAGTCTTTTCTTTAAAATCTAAGTTTGGGAAGAGCAGTCTTGATAAAGAGATAGAGATGTTAAAGAAACAGGAAGAGCAGAAACCACGATGATTTTACACTTTTTTCTGCTACAAAACCATATGCTTTAATAATGGCCTAAGTTTTCTTTCTCTTATGGGTTATGAAGAGCTTTTGAAGAGGGCAAGAGAGAACCTTCCTGAATCTGTACTGCGGAAAGAGAGATTTGTCATACCAAATATTGTTGGCCATGTCCAGGGCAACAAAACCATTTTGTCTAACTTTTTCCAGATTGCAAGCCATCTCGGAAGAGATGAAGAGCATTTCCTGAAATATATACTCAAAGAATTGGCAACACCTGGAGGCGCAAGGAAGCCTCTTGTGATCTTAGGAAGGAAAGTATCTGCCTCTAGGATAAATGAGAAAATAAAGGAGTATGCAGACAAGTATGTCATATGCAAGGAGTGCGGGAAGCCTGAAACTACGCTCACTAAGCTAGACAGGGTCCAGACGCTCAAATGCAATGCATGCGGTGCAAAGTACCCTGTTGCATGATAATAAAGAAACATACATCTCAAGGAAGGCTAGTCCTAGCATGCTGTGACGATGAGATAATCGGGAAAGTCTTCGAGGAAGGCATAAAGTTCCTTGATTTAAAATCGAAATTCTATGATGGAGATAAAACAGGTGAATCCGACATGGTCAGATTCGCAAAGCAGGCGTATATAATAAACGCCGTTGGAATCAAATGCATAGACATACTATTGAAAGAAAAAATTGCAGACAAGAAAGATATAGGGTATTGCTCAGGTATACCTTATGTGCAGTTAATCATTGAGTAAACCATTTCCCAAGTGCTTCTTGTTTTTCTTTCTCTTTTCCAAGTATGGAAAGAACTTGTTTTTCAAGGAAAAGGAGTGTCTGCTGAAGATATGTAGATACCTTGTATTTACGTGCTAGGTCCAGTGTAGGCTCCAGGTATTTCACTATGCTTCCTTCAGATATTGTGAACAATATCTTGCCTCCACACGCGGTACATTTGCCTGCAAGAGGCGGTCTTCTGAATTTTGTATTGCATGACCCACATCTAAACTGCTGCGTCGAGAATTTCCTTAGGTTGCCTTTTATATCCTTTATGAAATGTTTTTCTATGACTAGCTGCGCAACATCTCCAGAGTCTACTGCACAAATCTTCTCAGCCAGCATCATCTGGCCTTTTAGCTTGTCCTGCATCGTCGGGAGGATCTTATATGCAGAGCATAATACTCCTGAATTGATGCTGGTTGTCTCATGAGTATATCCCATGCCTTCATATTGTTTTGGCGTGTTCAGCACATGATCTATCTGCAATATCTTAACCTCTCCTGCGCCTTTGTACTCCTGGGCGGCTTCATATAATTCCAATGGATAGTCCCAACCGATGTCCAGGCCGTGAACTTCATCATCCACTTCTCCTGGTACAAGCAGGGATGTCAATACTAACGGTGCGTCCATTGTCCTAGAGCCTCTCTTGTCGGGCAGGAAGGATCTTGAAAAGTTAAGGAAGGCGTCAAGCAGCAAGATGGCGCAGGCCTCGTCTCCGTCACAGTTCCTTCTCATTGCCGCGTGGAACATCGGATGGGTAAACATACCCTGTGTCTTTGAAAAACCAATAAGCCTACCAACTATACCGGCAGATGTATGTGGTGCAAGCCCTATTATCAAATGACCTACGAGGTCTTTTTTTGATTTCAGGTTGTAATATCTTGGAAGCTTATATAGCTGCTCTAGCTCATCATCAATAAAATTTGCCACCTTGAATAGTGTGTCATCCGCGGTCTCGTCCGCAGAAGCAGTCACTCCTGGCAAGATGCAATCCTGTGGCTTTAGCTCAAGCACTTGGTCTTGATCAACCAAGGCATTGCCGTGTATGTCAAGCAGGTAGCCGAGTTCCTTTAGTTTGGGAAGCGTGGTTCCTATCTCTGATGGCTTAAAATGTGTTATCGGCGTCTCGATCATATCATATCTTGTTGTTCCGTCTTTATTCACATAGATGTTATTTCTTGCCCGCAGGATGCCTTTAAACAGGTGTTCGGGTGTGTGGTCTTTATTGCTGGTGCCTCTTACTCCCTTCACTAGCTCTGGGATGCTGCCTGTTGTGAATGTCTTGAACGCCTTTGCTATGTCTACTTCTTTTCTCCTGAAATTCCTTGACTCGTGGACGCATTTCTTTTCAGTCATACCGCATTTATCGCATGAGAACATTCTGACAGTACGGGTCTTACAATCCTCACACGAGGGAAAAGAGGTCTCTTTTTTGCATGCCATGCAGAAATATACAGGGAACTCTGCTGTTATCTTCCCTGCCTCTATTGCTGCCTGGAAGCTCCTGAGCCTACCTCCTTCTGAGCCGACAGGAAAGAGCATGTGCGGGCTCCCCAGTAGTTTCCTCATTTTCGCCTTTTCTGGCCTGCCCATCCTTGCGCCGATGAATGTCCCTGCTTTGTCTCTTAATATTATTCCTAAGAGCATAGAGACTGCCGCAAGGGCAGTATCTTGCGTTATTTCTTTCCTGTTGATAATCAGCTCTTCAATTATGGCCGCATGCTCTTTCTCAATCACTACAAATTCTTTGTTTACCAAGAGGTGGTCTATCCCTGTCCTTTCCAGGAGGTCTTTTTCTGGTGAGTTTGCTATGACTACTTTCTCTTCGCTTATCACACCTGTGCAAAGCCAGTCATATAGCCTGCGGAATTCGTCTATTGTCAATGCGGTCCAGAAATAGGTATATGTTGGGTGAAGGGGCACACCAAGCTCTTTAGATATAGATAACGCTTCTTTTGCGGTTAGGTCTGTCGGAATCTTCTCTTTTAGCAGCCTATCCAAGAGAAGCTGGTTTGAGAAGACATAATCTTTCCTCTCTTCCATCTTCTTGCGGACTTCCTTTATCCACCATTCTGCACAATAGCCAGAAGGCACAAGTTTGTGATTATTCTCTGAAAAATCACCATAGCTAAATAATATGTCTCCTAAGAAAATTATCCGTTCTATGTCGTCTTGTTTTGGTTTTGCGTCTTCTGTCTTGAGCTGCCTGACGCTTCCGTCCCTGAATTTCACAATCGGCCCATCTATGACGTCACAGACCACAATCGCGGCCGCTTTTCCAGGTCTCTCAACCTTCAACTGCGTACCTGTAGCTACAAAATCCGCCAGGACATTCATTGTCTGAGGATGTATAGCTGCCGCTGCAAGACCAGTTGTCCTTGTCCTACCATATCTGAGCCTAAAACCACCATATCTCATAGGATATGAGAAAACGGGACGGCCCGCGACAAGATCTTTGATGAAAGTATAGTTTGGAGAAATCTTGGTTGTCGTGTCTTTCTTTACCTCTCCTTTTGCTTTGACTCTCTTCTGTATCTCAAGGAACTCTGCCAAAAAACCCCAATCCAGCCCGAATTCCTTTCCCCATTTTTTTATCTGCTTGTAGACTTTGGGTGCTTTCTGCGCTAGTCCTTCTGCTAATACTAAGCAGATCCCGCCCCTTATCCTGTTTGTCTCTACCCTATCCAAATCTTTGTAGTTAGAGACCTCTATCTCCTCTGTTGGGTCTCCATTAACTTCAATCGGCAGGTTTTTTACAAGGAAGGTAATCTCTTCTTCACTTGGGTAATACTGGAGGTTTGCAGACCTCTCGTGATAATCCCTTATCTCTATCGCATAGCGCTTTATCTCTTTCTCTGTCGGATCGTATCTTGCGTACCCCGCCTTCATCCGGACATAATCTGCTATTATCAATGAGACAGCTTCTGCAGTCCCTCCTGCCGCCCTTATTGGCCCTGCAAAAAACGCGGAGACATACTCCTTCCCGTCTCTTGTCTTCTTGAGTTTCAATTCTATGAATCCTTCAAGAGGTGCTGAGATTACTCCAAGAGTTATATATGCCAAACCAACCCTTACGCCTGTCTCCAGGGCCTTTTCCTTGCTCTCAAACTTTATGAACTTCTCTGCAGATACTTCCTCTGCTATCCTGAGAGCGACCCTCCAGTCTAGGGATCCGAACTCCTTTTCGAGCTCAAGTATCCTTTCTGCGACCCCACTGTGCAATATCTCAGGGATAATGGCGCTGACAAGACCTTCTACTCTCTGTGCCACCCCTTTTGCTAGCGGGATGTCTACTTTTGTCTCTGGATCCAGCCCTTTTTTCCTAGCTTCTGTGGCAAGGGACATGAGTCTGCCTACCTCAGACTCCATCTTGTCAAAATACACCTTCATCTCAGGACTGGCTTCCATCTTCGTGCTCAAAATTTAATATCTTAGACTCTCGCGTATGCAAGTTGACATAAATTGCCCTGCATGGCTGAGGGACAAGGCCTCTTTTCTCTTGATACTCTGTCTGGGCAATCCAGCAAGAGCAATTCAGCATAGTGATATTCCTATAGCTCTTGATTGCTGCCCTATGGATATGGCCGGTCACAAAAAAATCAGGAACAGTGCGTATTACTAAGGGGTCTTTCTCATATCCTAATTGGTACTGGGTAGATCCGTGTGTTGGTGCAAGGTGCCTTGCTTTCATGAGGTAGGTCATTATGTTATCTGTGTTCTCCAGTCCTCCTTTTGCGCGGATTGATTCAATCGCATCTGCATAAAAAGGAAAGGAGAATCCATGATAGAGGAGCATGTCAAACCCAGGAAAACTTCCTACCTGACCTATCTTAATTATAGAGGGGCTGGAAACCATGAATGTGTTCTTCCGCACAGATAACTGCGGAAGCACTTCTGCCGGGACGACCGGCTGCGGTTCTGCAACCCTCAGGCTGTCATGATTTCCAGGGCAGATTATAATATTTAGGTCTGGAGAAAGCTCTTGCAGGTATTTCTCGAAAACCGCGTACTGCTCATATATATCTTTTATATTGAGATCTTTATCCTGCTCTGGGTATATTCCTATGCCATCTACTATGTCCCCTATCACGAAAAGGTATTTTACTTTCTTTACCATCTCCTTGTGCTTCTGGTTCCCCAAATTTCCTTTCAGCCATTCAATAAACCTCTCAAAATTCTTCTGCATGAAGTCTTTTGACCCAATATGTATGTCGCTGATGAAAAGCGCTGCCTCATCTATTGGTGATTTTTTCAGCTCTTTTGTCAAAGGGACATCTGGCAGTATGAGATTCTTGACAAACACAATCCCGTTGCCTTTTGTCCCCTGCACGCCAACCACAAGGTCATTGGACATCTCTTTTGCCAGATCAAACAGGTTTTTGTCGTTCTTCGTGACTACTGCTTTTATTATGCCTGTCGGGTCCTCAAAAGTCAGCATGATGTTGCCATTTTTTGTTATCCCTATATCTAAAATCATACCTATGAATGCTGTCTCTTCATCTGGCTCTAACTCACCTGCTTTCTTTATCGAGCTCGCATGAGAAAGCTCCTGCCTCTGGCGTAATATGTTCTGCAATAATGTATATCTGCCGTTATACAGGCTCACAAAATCCTTTATACTGATCTTAACATTGGTTTCTTCATATGTCTCGAGAAGCTGCACGTTTCCGTTATCATGATGTGGCTTGATCTCTGTCTT
The DNA here is from genome assembly GCA_013335235.1 of Nanobdellota archaeon. Taxonomy (GTDB): domain Archaea; phylum Nanobdellota; class Nanobdellia; order Woesearchaeales; family GW2011-AR15; genus JAAXVZ01. Next base: position 10,613 of record JAAXVZ010000008.1, read on the forward strand.
TTGGGATTTGACTTTTGCCTTTTCATACTCAAGCCAGTCTTCAGTTTTCCCTGCCGTGAGAAGTACATAGCTTTCCTTATCCAACACTATAGGACCTGAAGAAACCGGACCAATCTCTCTGACATCTACCTCTGGACTTATAAGTATCCCAGATTCGAGGAAGCGCTCTATTACCTTATCCATATTAAATCCCTAATTCTTCAGAAAGTATCACTTTTATCTTCTGCTTGACTGTGTCATTCATGCTTGGCTTTATCTCTCTTGTTCTGCCATATCTTCCTTTAGATATAATTGTAGCTGTAATTATCCCAAGCATGTCCAATTCCCCTATTATGTCTGAGATCCTCCTCTGTGTGAGCGGCCTGAGGTCTGTTTTCTGGCATAGCTGCTTATATACCTCATAAACATCGCCGGTGTATATTGCCTTGTTTTCCTTCTCCAGGATAAGTATTATGCTATACAGAGCAACCTGCGATTGCCTTGGCTGCGTTTTTACAATCTCAAGGACCCTTTCTTTTTCTATTTTTTCCTCTGCCTCATCTAGATGGTCTATACGTACCTTGGAAAGACTTTTTCTCTCTGCAAGTTCACCTGCGACACGAAGTAGTTCAAGGGCACGCCTTGCATCTCCGTGCTCTCTTGCAGCATATGCTGCACATTTTTCTATAACACCATGCTCGACAGCCCCTTCCTTGAACGCCATCTCTGCCCGTTTTTTGAGAATGTCCTGGATCTGGATTGCATTATATGGTGGAAAAACCACTTCCTCTTCGCTCAGAGAAGATTTTACGCGCGGGTCTATATTCTCTGTAAACATGAGGTTGTTGCTTATTCCTACAAGGGATATCTGGAGGGATTCTGTATTCATTCTTGTCAAGTTATATATTATCTCATCTCCTGCTTTAGAAATTAGCTGGTCTATCTCATCTAATACAATCACCATCGTCCTCTCAACACCCTTATCTACAATCTTATAGAATATATTATATATTTCATCTGTCGGAAGCCCTGTTGCTGGAACCGTGTGACCAAGTTCTGATATGAGCTGTGCAACTAACCTATATTCTGTATCTGCAATCCTCTTCATCTTACAGTTAAGATAAATTATCTTAAGAGGGATCTTCCTTTCCTCTGCTACCTGTACCATATAAGAAGATACGTGTTTTATGCAAAGCGTCTTTCCTGTCCCAGTCTTCCCATATATAAAAAGATTAGATGGTTTCTCATTCCTGAGTGCCGGAGCAAGTATGCTAGCTATTTGTTTGATCTGTTCATCCCTGTGGATGACTTGTTCCGGCGTATATGTAGACTGTAGAGCCTTCTTATTCTTGAATATCAAATCTTCGTCAAGGTATTTCTCAAAGAAACCAGGCAATCCTTTCTGAGGCATGCCTCTTTAGATGAAATATTGTTTTATAAAGATTTATATTCTCTATAATTAGGCCCTCTCACCCCTGTGTTTACTATGGAAACAGGTATAATAAATAAATAATTTCATAATATAAATTTACAATATAGAAAATACATGATTGTTTTGTTTTCTATCCTAACGTACCAAAATAATAATAACAGTTTGCACAGGAACAAGGGGGGTCTGTGAGAAGTGACACCACTAGTTAATAACAAAAAAACCCAAGATTTAAATATAAGCGTTCTGTTCAATATCAAAGTTGATATTAATTAAACCAAAAGGTTGAAAAAAATGATAGTTGAAAAAAAATTTTTGGCAAAGCTAAAAGACTTCGGTCTTAACTCGTATGAGAGCAAAGTATGGGCAGCACTGTTATCAAGAGGGGTTTCCACAGCTGGAGAGCTCTCTGATATAGCAAACGTACCTAGATCAAGGTCTTACGATGTATTAGAGAGCCTTGAGAAAAAAGGGTTTGTTGTCATGAAGATTGGAAAACCAATCAAGTACATAGCTGTTCCTCCAACAGAAGTCATCGAAAGGGTGAAGAAGAGGATACAGAAAGACGCAGTTGAAGAAGAAAAAATACTTGAAGAATTGAAGGACAGCGAGATATTGAACGAGCTGACTGCGCTTCATTCACAAGGTATAGAGACACAGGACCCATCTGAGCTCACAGGAAGCATAAGGGGCAGGGACAATATAACAGACCACCTAGAGTATCAGATAAAGCAGGCAAAGGAGTCTGTTGTCCTTGTAACAACAGAGCAGGGTCTAGGCAGGAAGACAGAATCCTTGCTAAAGCAGATCAAGAAAGCAAAAGAAAGGGGCGTCAAAGTCACAATTGCAGCACCATTATCTGATAAGACAAGGAAGTCAGAAGATACTTTTTCAGGTATTGCAACAATGAAGGATACAAAGAAGAATGCAAGATACTGCATAGTAGATGGAACGCATGTTACAATGATGCTTACCAACGACGCAGATGTGCACCCAAGCTATGATTTGGCAGTATGGATGCAGTCACCTTATCTTGCAAAGAACCTATTGTCTTCTTTTTAGTGTTCTTTTTTTAATTATGCTTTGCCTATTTTTCTCTTTGAACCGCTTTCTTCGTTAAAACCACGTTTTAAATCAAAAGGTTTAAATACCTTTTTTGTTAATTCCTTACTAGATAAAGAGGTGCACACATGGCATTTACCGCAGGAGAACAAATAATTATGGCGATTTTCGCAGGTACACTCGCCGCAATAGTCTATAGTCTACGTGTATTGATCCTTGTAGAAAGAAGGATTGCAAGGCTTGATGAGAACATTGAGAAATTAGTCAATTCTGTCCTGGACGAAGAGATAAAGATAGAAGAAGAAGAGAAGAAAATAGAGAAAAAACAGGAAGAGATACTAACTAAAAGGAAAAAATAATGGAGCTAAGACTCGGGGATCTTGCGGCCTATTATAATCAGGACATCTACGCAAAATCCGCTGTTTCTTTTTTATCTTCTGAAGCAGGGAAAGAAGAACCTTTCAGGCGTCTATTCGATGCTAAAAATGCATTGTGCCAAAAACACAACACAAGCATCGTAGTAAGCAATGCCATAGATTTCTTCTTATATCAGTTGGCATCACTTAATATTGGGGAAGAAGGAGAGAAAAGATATGTTGAATTCCTTAAGAGGATTAATACAGCAAACGAGGGCCTTGCGGCACTCGGCGCAAAGAAGATAGCAGATAAAAGCCAAGTGTTTGTACATTCTTTAAATAACCAAGTATGTGCTATAATTGAAGAAGCATCAAAACATAAAACATTCACTATCGCGGCGCTCGAGCATTATCCCTATATGTTTGGGAGGCACCTATCCTCCAAGCTTAATGGAAAGATATCTGTCAAGGTATATCCTGATTTGCTGCTTACAAACGCAATCTCAGATTCAAGCTTAGTGTTGCTAGGTGGTGAGGCAATCTCAGATTCCGGTGTCATTGCAAAAGCAGGAAGCGAGCTTTGCTGTCATGCTGCAAAGAGAGAAGGCGTCCTCGCGTATGTATGTGCGCATAGCTGGAAATATGACAGGAAAAACAAAATGGCACGGCTTGTCAGCCACCAACACAAGGATAAGACACATGACGCGACAAACATGTATGAATGGATCGATGGAAGAGAGTTTTCAGGTGTTATTACTGAGCATGGAATATTTCCGGCAAAGACGCTTTCTATCGAGATAAGGCCATACTCTAGCTGGTTGTTTGTATAAGCTCCTCAAAACTCAAGCCACGCAAAGGGATATCATCGACAGAGAACACATTAGCTTCCTTTGTCTTCTTCAGATCTTCTGGGTTGACAAATACCCAGGCAATCCCATCAAATTTGATCGCAAGCCATGGTTCTGCTCCAAAATAATCTGCAAAATCGCGTAACTGCTTTATCTCTTCATCAGGAAAATACTTCCTTGTGTCTTTTGTCGCCTTTGACTCTATCGCTATCCTCCTGATCTTATTTGCTGCAAGGACATCTGGAGAGGGGAAATGTGTAGAACCAGATCCGGCAGCACGCATGGCAGCCCATCCGCTGCCCCAGAACATCTTGACTAAAGCACGCTCTGCGTTTGATCCTTTTGACTTAAGAGACATAAAAAATAATTAATTATATTGCCTTATAAGGGTTATGGTCTAATCCAGCGGCACTCCCAGAAAGAGACTTCTCTTTCACCATCGACAACACCAAGCAGCAATTTTTTCTTTGTCGAGTGTGCTACCCGATTCTTGGCTGCGAACTCATACCACGTCAGGCTTGCATCCTCATTCACAGGATATACTACCCACTTCGCATGCTCCTCTCCTGGTTTTTTTCCTCTATCATATACCCTAAAATCTGCTCCGAACTTAAGAGCTGTTTTAACAATATATCCCCTGTTCCTAAGGTCCTTGAATACTGCGTATCGTGTCAAGAGGTTCTTGTCGTGCCTGACTG
>JAAXVZ010000183.1 GCA_013335235.1 Nanobdellota archaeon
GCGGTTGGTGGGCTCGAGCGGGCCGGTCAGCAGATCACTTTCGCGCATCGGTTGCGGCGCTGCCTTGGGATAGATGCAACTGCTGCCCAGGAAGAGCAGGCGCTTCACGCCGAAGCGCCAGGCGCTGTTGATGACATTTGTCTGGCCATCTGCCTCCCTGTAATATATGTCGCCGGCATCGCTTGTCACATAACCTATTAGGCAGTGAAGAAGTGTTGTCTTCCCGCTGCCAGAAGCACCTACTAATCCAAATATCTCTCCTGGAAATATCTCTAGATTAATCCCGTCCAGAACCGTATTGCCAGAATATATCTTCTTTAGGTTCTCAATCTTGACTAATGGACTCTTCATATTACCCCTTTTTAATTAATTAGCAGGACTGCAGAATAAAAAGGTTTCGACTCTGTTTGTTTTTACTTATTAGTAGTAACTTAATAGAAACATTTATAAAAAGGATGTGTTTGGCCTTGATAGTGAAAACCAAATGAGTGACAAAGCTACAGCAAATCAGGTAAAAGAGAAAATAGGCAGTTTAGAATCTGTCCTTGATGTAAATACAACTCTCTGTGAAAATATCGACGTTCTAGGCTCTCCTATTATGGCGGCTACACTTGAGTATATGGACCAGACAATATCTGCTCTTGGAACCGCGATAGGCCTATTCCCGCAAACAAAAGTTGTGTTCGCACCGTTTTACCAACAGGTCGCTGGATACCTCTCGGAGAGCTTATCTGCTGTAGCAGCTATAAGTAAAATTATCCAAAAAGCAGATCTTGATGAAAAATTGGGAGTGGTTAGCAGATACTTAGAACTGCCTGCAGAAAACAGACAAAAAGTTGGTATTCAACAGGACAGGTATGATGTTTTCGTACAGTGCCTTACTAACTTAAGAACCGCAATAATAGGAATAAACGTAAGTCTTGATAGTTTTAACGTAGGCATAGATAAGGAGATTTATATTAAAAAAACAGCAGAATTTCGTCAATATATTGAGAAAAATATATACCCAATCAAGAATTGAATTATTTCTTATTCTGGAAGAATGAAAAGACTAAGTGTGCAACTAGCGCAACAAGGCTTCCTGCAATGAACCATAATGCGACTTCCTGGGTCTGGACCGCCTGCTGCGCAAATGGCGCTGCCTCTGCTGCCAGGGCTGAACCTGAATCTGCAACCATCTTCGATGCTGCAAACACTTCAGGTTTCGGTCTGAAGAGCTCAGGGAGGTACTTTATCCCGAGCGCTGCTGCTCCTGAAACCAAGGCTGCTGGCAAGAGTCCTTTTAGCTTTGAGAGAATCGCATCTGATTTTTTTGGTGCGATAATCACATACTTGTTAGACAGCATATAATGGACTATTTCCTTCCCCTTCTCAGAATATGTGAATTTCTGGTCTGATACAAGCTCTGATTTCACAAGCAGATCAAGATTGTAATGCACGGTAGATAGAGGGATAGTCATCTCTTTGGATATCTCTGTCTCTGTCGCATGCTCCCGTTTAGATAAAAAATCTAGTATCTTCCTGGCTGTATCATTGCTGAGAACTTGCGCAAGAGACTTCGCTTTTGCTTCCTCCAGGCTGACCAAGAGGAACGGTTCTTCTGTCATAACAATGAATAGTATGTGGATATATTTAAATAATTAGATAGCTTTAACTTGGCTTGAAATGAAGCGCGATGTAAAATTCGAGATAGACCAACTAAGGAAAGACAAGATGATTTACGCACTGGAATCTATCGCAGTGTGCTTTGTTGTGGAGATAGCGTATCTGGCCACACTAGAGGCAATAGGAGAGATTGCTGCAAAGAAGGTTGCGTTCTTCGGTTTCCTGTCTGCGCTGCTGTTCTTCATATACATGGCAATCGGCAACCTTATCAGATGGAGGAAGATAAGGCACCTTGAGAAGCTGCTATAGTTGTCCTTTATTGGGATAACCTTATATTTTAAGTCATTCTACAGGTATTTGTAGGGTAGTGCTCTGCTGTCGGTCCGTTCGCGGGCTGAGGAAAGTCCACCCACCACAAAGAAGCCACCAGAGGAATCTGGTTATCGAAAGGTAAGGCAACTACTCAGAAACGAGACCACCTATCGGCAGGATGATGAAGCGAAGATGCCCGGAGACAGGCGTCAAGTAACCTTCAGACGTTCCTTTAGGAAAGGGTGAAACGGTAAGCCCTGGCTGGTGCAACCTCTTTTGAGGGCTTAGTCGAATGCAGAGAGGGGCCTTCTATCGCAAGATAGGGCGCAACATAAGGTGGCTTATAGCTACCCTACACTTTTTTATTTCTTCCACGCCTTCGAGTCTTCCAGGAACTTCTTCATCCCGGAATCTGTCAAAGGATGGTTAGACAGCTTGAACAGGATGTCTGGAGGCACTGTTGCAACATCTGCTCCTATCAATGCAGCTTCCAGGACATGTGTAGGATGCCTGATGCTGGCAGCAAGTATCTTTGTCTCAAAATCATATTGCACAAAGATATCTTTTATCTGCGCAATAATATCCATGCCTACATGTCCGATATCATCCAGCCTACCTACAAAAGGGCTAACATATGTTGCTCCGGCTTTTGCAGCGATAAGCGCCTGCAATGGAGAGAATATCAGTGTTACATTGGTCCTGATCTTCTTTTTTGAAAGGATCTTCACAGCTTTCATGCCTTCTGGGCACATAGGTATCTTGACAACGATGTTCTTGCCCCAGGTGATATATTCTTCGCCTTCCTTCACCATGCCTTCTGCTGTCTCGCTTAGCGCCTCTACAGATATCGGGCCAGGTATGAGGGAGCTTATCTCCTGAACAACTTTCTTATGATCTTTCCCTGCCTGCTTGATCAAGCTAGGGTTTGTTGTGCAGCCATCACAAAGGCCCATCGAATATGCTTTCTTGATCAGTTCAGTGTCTGCACTATCTACAAAAAATTCCATGATATCACCAATTTTTAAGTAATCACCTCCCATTTAAAAGAGTTATGAACAATATTAGAGAGTCGGTTATTTAGTTCTAGACAAAACTTATAAAGGGAGTTATGTTCGGAAAAACATGATGAAGAAGGTTGTACTGCTGTTATTGCTGTTGCTTGTGTTCCAGGCACATGCTAAATCCGGATCAATGAAACTTCTGGCTGTGTCAAACGGAGATACTGACCCAAAGGGAAGTATAGCTGACCTGGAACTGGAGATAAAAGAGGGTCGCGGAAGGATTTTCATAGACTCATTCCCACTCTCTAGGCTGGACACGCAGATATCTACGAGATTCGCAAAGGAGGTCGCCTGCAATTTCCTTGAGGCGGATTGCTCAAGGCTTGATTTTTTCTACACCATCAGGGCTAACAGCGCATTGATTGGAGGACCCAGCGCAAGCGCAGCGACAACAATCCTTACAATATCTGTATTAGGAGATATACCTCTTGATAAAGACACTACGATCACAGGCACAATAAATACCGGCGGCATTATCGGGCCTGTCGGAGGGATAGAATCAAAAGTAGATGCTGCATCCAAGACCGGGCTAAAAAAAGTTCTTGTCCCTAAGTTCTCGCAGCTAAACCTCAGCAATATAAGCGAATATAAAGAGAAATATAAGATAGAGATTGTTGAGGTATCCCAATTAGAAGACGCATTGCAAGAGATGACTGGAAGGGAATTCAGGACAGCTGCAGAGATAAGCGTCAGCAGCTATTATATAGAAACAATGAG
>JAAXVZ010000184.1 GCA_013335235.1 Nanobdellota archaeon
TGTGTTTTCATTCTGGGTCGCTGTTTCAATATCCATGCCCTCCAAATCTCCTGCCTTATCGCATGAAGAGACTGCAAAGGCAACTGCAATTATCAAGATTAGATTTAATAATTTGAAACTGAAATGTTTATATCCACTAGATCCCAATTTTTTCACCCCAATGACAAGATATATACTAATTACAAATTTTTATTAGTGAATATATATCTATCTATTCAGTTCTGATTTTAGGCCAGATATAGGCTTGTAAGGAAAATCGCCACGGCCAGGATTCAGTGAGGTGAAACCGAACTGTGCCGGAAATCTTGGATTTCCGAGCATGTTCAAATCTGGGTGCAGAAATACATTTAGAGAATCTATAGAAAAATACGCCACGGCCCAGATTCCTTGAATAAAGTGAAAGGCACGTGAGCCGCTGCGAGCGTGTGTAACCTCACTTGAAAGTTCGGGTACACTCTGTGCCGTTAGAATGAAAATAAGCGCCACGGCCCAGATTTGAACTGGGAATCCCTTACGGGATCAGTTTTCGAGACTGACGCAGTACCGGGTTGTGCCACCGTGGCTTTCTTCAAATGTTTTGTGTGCGTTAGCACTATGCCGACGAGGCATGTTTTTACCTCCAGGCTTTTTGTAAAAGCCTGGGGTGTTGTGCCACCGTGGCTTTCTTATCTTAAGAAAAAAACCTGTTATAAAAAACCTTTGCAGAAAAATAGCTCATGAACCCCTGCTACCTGCAACCTTTGCCTTTGTTGACCTCGCAAGTGATACTGGGTCGACTCCAAGGCTCTCAGCTATCCTCATACCATAGCCTCCGACAGCAACACCAGGATAGACCTTGTATTTCACATCATCATCAAAATCATGGAGCCTCAGGCAGTGCACACCTGGCATATCTTTCAATTCGTCCACTATGCTCAGGTCATGCGTGACAACAAAGGACGGAAAGCGCCCTTTGTAGACTAGGTTCTCGATGACGCCCTTGGCCAATGTCTTGGTCACTGCAGGCTCAGTCCCCTGGGCTGGCTCATCCATGAGTATGAGATCGCTGCCGTCATACGCTGCATTGTCCCTCATCCTGGAGATATATGAAAGCCCTGCCTGGAGGTGCCCCATCCCTGGCGCGTCTCCAGTGTCAAAGCTGCACCATATCCTCCTCATAGGAGAGAGTGTCATCTCATCAGCCAATGCGTAGAATCCGTTCATGGCGAGAAGCACGTCTATTCCAGCTGTCCTGAGATAGACGCTTTTCCCTCCTGAATTATAGCCTGTTATCAGGTTCAGCCTCCTTTTCCTATCCCAATGTATATCATTTTTTACAGGCTTCTTCCATTGTGTTATCCCGCCATGCATCCATTCGCTGTAACCATGATGATAGGCGCCAAGGATATGCCCTTCAGCCGGCTTATCTGTGAATTCAGGGAAAGCCCCTTCCTGGCAGAGATACGCGAAGATAAGGTATGTGTTGACCTGCCTGCCAAGGTCGATCATTGTCTTGGTGATAAGATCATTGTAACGTGAGAGCTTTTCAATCACCTTATAGGTATTATCCGGATTGTTCTCTGTCCTGTTCTTCATTTTTGTTCTGGGCGGAGATGTGCGCCCAAGGCTGTGGGCCTGCGAAATGAAATCTGCGTGCCCGCTCTGGAATTCAATTGCGAATCTCTTCAGGTCCCTGCAGGCTTTGATGGTCGAGCTATGCTTAACAATCTCCTCTAGCAGGAATGGCACATTCAGGTATCTTTCTGCCCTCAATGCGACTTCGTCAAGCCCTCCACTAAAACCTGTAGGCTGGTAGAGAGTTCCTGATGGCAAGTCCTTTGATAATAGCTTCAGGAGGTCAGACAGCCTGCTGTCAGTCATGATCCCATGGAAGAATTCCCTGCGATATGAAAGAGTGTCCCTATCAAGAGGGGTCTTAAGCATCTCTCTTGCAGCCTGCCGGACAAAGTCTGCTCCGCCAAGGCCTGAAACAAAACTTGCGCCATAAGAGAAGCTGTTCACATGCAGCGCATCAAGCTCGCTTGCTGTATAGGATAGATCAGTCTGCTCTGGGATCTTCAGTATGTCGAGCATGCGGATAGCAAAGTTGCATTATATTTAATGTTTGCCAAACAGGCCTATCATCGAATGTCCTTGATAGGCCTTTGCATATCATCATGCCAGCTCCTGTTGAATCCGATAGAGCTGCAGAACTCCTCTGTCTGGCAGGATATAGAGCTGCAAACTTCGCAGGGCGGGCACACGACACAAGAGCCCGGACAGTTGCCAACAGAATATGATTTGCATGGTTTCGGCTGGACAGCGTTGTAGAGCGCAATAGAGAGGACTACCAGCACAAGGAGAATTATGAGCTTTGTCCTGTCTGTCATAAACTAATATAATGTGTTGGGATATATATCTCTTTTGGGATGGCCCGGAAATCTGCGCAGCAGCAGGTTTGGTTTCTATGATCAATCCTAAGAAATGACGTCCCCGGATGGGGCTTCCCCCTTTCATTTAGGAAGTAGGAACTAAAAGAACCTCACATTTTTGCTGCTGCTTTCCTGAAAACAAATAAAAACTACCCCTTCTTCTTTATGCCAATGAAGATCGCGATATGCGGAAGCATGCAATTCACAGACAAGATGCTGGAGACACAAAAAGCCCTTGAGAATATGGGACACACTGCTTTTGTGTCAGACTTCTCAGGACACTACACAGGAAAGACCGCTTCACAGAGAGAGGATTTGAAGCTCCACCACAAATTCGAGAAAGACGCAATCAGGGAATATTGGGAAGTCATAAAGACCTGTGACGCTATCCTTGTCCTGAACTATGACAAGCACGGAATAAATAATTATATTGGAGGAAACACGCTGATGGAGCTGGGTTTTGCCCATGTCCTCCATAAGAAAGTTTTTCTTTTGAATCCTGTGCCAGAGATCCCTTACTATAAATCAGAGATAATCGCGACAAAACCAGTTATTATTAATGGGGATTTATCAAAGATAAGTGACTAGATAAAAAAACAAAAAAGGCTGATTCAGTCACCTATCACCTGACCTTCATCTTCTATGCTTTCATCATCCACAACGTCAACTGGCTCATCCTCATCATATAGTATCAGGTCATCTGGAAGGACAATAATATTCGCTGCAGGCGCTGTGACATTGGCTGGCGCTGGGATTTCCTCTTCAGGCTGTGGAACTTCATTCTGAGGTTCTTCTTCTAAAGGAGGAGGCGTCTCTTCATTAATGGGTTCTTCCTGGACTGGCTCCTCAGCAGCTGGCTCTTCATATGCCGGCTCCTCAGGAAGGATTATCTCAGGTTCCTGCTCAAGAGGGACTTCTTCGCCTGGACTTTCACTGACGCTCTCATTTGGAACCTCTTGCAGTGTGCCATTACTATAATCCTCACCAAGGACAGAATCAAGGACCAATACCAGCTCTTCCTCGAAAACCTTCGTGGACGACAGGCCGCCCGGCGTAGGCGTCGCGCAGCAGCTCGAGCGGGTCGCCGAGCGGCTCCCGGAGGCGTGCCCGCAGCGTCGCGTGGATGCCGCGCACCAGATCCGCACCCCAGCGGATCTCCACCCGCTCCCCACGGTAGAGGTCGTAGCGCTCCCAGTCGGCGAGGAAGGGGGCCAGGCCCTCCCGGCCATAGCGCTCCAGGGCCGCCCCCAGGGCGTCCGCCACT
>JAAXVZ010000185.1 GCA_013335235.1 Nanobdellota archaeon
GGTTCATATTCATGTATTTCCTGACGACGGGGATATCTACATATGAATACAGGGCCCTGGGCGTAGGGTATGGCGTAGCATGCACGTATGAGACTGATTGCGATATCTGCCTTAACTGCGCAGGCACATGCCAGTATGTAGGGTCTGGAGTGGCAGATACTCTTGGATCAGCCCAATGCACAGGGGCTACAGGATGCTCGGCGGGAAACAACTGTGTATGCAATGGGGCAGCGGTATGCTATACTGCAACAGGAGGGACGTGCAGCGCTGGAAACCAATGTCTAAGTACATATTGCGTTGAGGCATATTGCAGGGCAAGCTGCTCAGGCTATACCACAACCGCAAACAGATGCTCAGTTACAGGGTCGGCATATACCGCATATGGATTGTGCACGCTCGCAGCTGCTTGCGATACAACTGACGCTGCTTATAATTCAGCATATTATTCATCATGCGCACACGCCAGCGCAGCCTATGGTTCTTCATGCGATTCAGGAAGCCTTTCAGGTGGATACTCAGCAAACGGTGTCTGCGGCGGAGCTTCGCACAGCACCTGCTACTTAGCTTATGCGTCTGACTCAACCTCAGCTATAACCGCAAGCAGTGTCTTCGGAACAGCGGCAGCTGTATGTACTGGCACAAATGCGTATTACTGCGACTCTGTCGCAGATGGATCTTTTAGTCCTGGAACACAGCGATGTGATGGTTCAGACACAGCGTGCAGGACATGTTCCACTCATGTCGATTCAGAGTCGCTATGCGAATCAGGATGCGGCGCTCCGGCTGCATGCGATGAATTGGCAGTTGGAACATACATAACCACATGCAATGGCGTTGGACAGACCTATCTGAGAGATATCTGCGGGAGCGCAAGCACCTGCACAATCGCAGACCAAAACATATGCGGAAGCGCAGGAACCGGCTGTACAGCCTCAGCTTCGTGTGAAGGCGTTGCGCCAAGCACAGATGTTGCCAGCTGCTCAGCAGGGCTGACCTATATAGCAGATAATTGCGGTGCCGCATGCGCTGCGGCAGACAGGGCTGAGAGCGTCTGCCGGGGAACAGCATTTGCAGCAAGCTGCACTGCAAACTCAAGCTCGGATGGAAAGACCCTGAACGCCTGTGATGGCACAAGCGGGTTCATCAATTCAACATGCTACTATTTCAATGACGGAGACAGCAACAACCAGACCTGCAATTGCATCGAGGGAGTTTGGAAATTCAATATTGGCGGAGAGATCTCAGGCTGCTGCGGAGATGACGCAAATGAGTATAATCTCACTCAGGTGTTTGATTCAACTATGGATGGGGCAGTAGACGGCTCTGTCGGATGCTGCAACTCTGCTTTGGACTGCATCGACACATCAGGCTGCTATTCCAATGGTTCAGTTTTCTACGCAGATGCAAACGGCGACCTGGATTTCTGTTCAGAGGGCACGTGGAAAGACTGCAACAGCAACAGCCATTGCACTGGCACGCAGGTGTGCGCCATGACCCTGAAGAACTGCGTAGACTCTGACGGATATATAGCGATAAGGAACCTTGGGACGACAGGTATTGAGAATGTCAGCGATGAATATACAAGCACCAGGAATGTTTTTCTTGAGCTGAATTATACTAATTATGCAGTCTCATGCAGATATATCAATTTCGATACGACTGCCCAGATACCTGGAGACACTGAAGACTGGACTGCCTGGGAAACATGCGTAAAGAGGATGATATGGATCCTCTCTCCTGGTGTAGGAAACAAGACCGTATATTTCCAGGTCAACTACTCGGCCCCGGATATAAGGACAGCGACTTTCAATGATTCCATATTTTATAATTTTTCAGGAGCAGGCCTCGACACTACACCTCCCTCAGCACCGACAATAGTAGACGGAGACTATGTCTCAGATGATGATGCCATCCCTGTCAGCTGGTTTGGTGTAACTGACCCAGAGTCTGATATACTCAATATCCCTATGAGATATTTCCTTATGCTCATCCACAGCAATGGGACTGTTCTTATGAATTACACGACTTATGAATTGAGCCATACATTCAACGCGAGCAGCTTCGGCCTTCCTCATAGTACTACTCTCTATGTAAATGTCAGCGCAATCAATTCAGCAGAGCTCACAAGCACAAATATGTCCGATGGTGTGATACTGGATTTCGTTGCGCCCACTGCCTCTGTCCAGGCATCATATAAGAATGCGACTTCATCGGTGATAAGGCAGGTGCAGAGTGGGGTATGGCTTTATACGTATCAGATAAATATGTCCTGGACAGGCAATGATGCGCTGTCCGGGGCGCCTGCAGCCTATAGCTATACGCTAAGCCAGTCTGAAGCATCGCCTGACAATGTCCCTGAAGGCACACCAGGCAGTTTCGAATCGCATCTAGATAAGACCTATACAAACCTGCAGCCAGGCAACTACACCTTCAAGGTCAAGGCAAGGGACAGGGCAGGGAATTGGGGATCAGAGGCATCAGTAAATTTCCTTGTGGATGTGACACCTTCTTCCAGGCCCAGGATAATCTCAGCTACAAGCGCTGCCAATGAAATAACATTTGAATGGACTGAGTGCTCTGACCAGGAGTCTGATGTCCTCAGATACAGGGTCTTGTTGTATAACTCAAGCGGCGGCTATGTGACAGGTGTAAACATCACAGGGAAGACCAATACTGAGCATACTTTCACAGGCCTCGGGACATCAGAATACAATGCAACCGTCGGTGCAGAGAACGGTGCGGGTATCTGGAGATGGTCTTATGATGAGCAGGAGACTTTCGACTTCACTCCGCCAACAGTTCTTGCGCTGCCCAATAAGACTGTGATAACCTCAAGCCCTGTCCTGAAGGCATGGACAGATGAGCAGTCTGTATGCTACTATACACAGGTTGACACAGACCATATGTTTAGATACACTAACACTACATACCATGAGGTCAAGGTCAATGGCCTTGCAGATGGTAATTATACCTATAATATCATATGCCATGACATGTCTGGAAATGAAGGAACAGTCTCTATAACTTTCAAGGTATCTGTTCCCACAGAGCCGAATTACTTGCAGGCGACCGATATCACAACTTACGAGAGCGTGATTACCAATTTCAATGTCAAGACAATAGCTGACCTGGGCACGAACTACGAGAACCTGACAGGTATCAATGCGTGGCAGATGTATATCGATGATGAGCTCGCGGACATCTCTGTGTTCGATGTAGGTGACGGGGATTTCAACGTGTCTTTTGTAGCGCCTGAAACAGCCGGTACATATAGCCTGAGGCTTATCCTTGATGAATACGACATAAACAGGACACTTGTAGTCCAGGATCTCTATTTGCAGACAGAGTATGCTGAGCCTGGCATGAGTCCGGCAGACAAGGAGTATATAACCTATGTAACCTATGGCGGTACCAGGATCGTGGGCATTGCCACCAATTCAAGGGAAAGCCAGATAGCATCTTCTGCAAACAGGCTGAAGATCTCTAACATAGAGTCAACGAAAGATATCTATCTCTTCAATACAAAGTCAGGCGCAAGCCTCCAGTCAAGAGACAGCCTGCTGAAGGAAGATAAGCTGCTTTCCAAGATAAACCCAAGCTTCGGCTATGCCATAACCGATAATTACATTGTGAATTTCATACTTGACTATGAGGATATTGACC
>JAAXVZ010000186.1 GCA_013335235.1 Nanobdellota archaeon
ATATTATACCATTCAGGCTTCATCTCTTCGGTCTCTTCCGGCTCTCCTTTCCATTCCTTAAGCAGATATACATGTACGGTCTGACCCCATCCACTCTCCTCTGGAACATCTATGAAATGGAAATCTATCTCAGCAGCTTTCTCTAGGTTTACCTCGCTAGCTATGAGATTGGCTTCTTCCTGGAGCTCCCGTATAGCTGCTGCTGCCATGTTTTCTCCTTCATGCGCCTTGCCGCCGTAACCGTTCAATTTACCTTTGCCGAAACCTCTTTTTTTCATGCCTAGCAATATTGAGCCATTCTGCACACAATAGACAAGAGTTGCCTGTTTCATGTTATATAATCCATTTATCACAGTGTTTTTAATTCCTTGCCCGCTTTCAATAGCATTCCAAGCATTATGCAAGAAACATATGAGAAAAAACATTAATTAATAGACAGATAGGTTAAAAAAATATATATTCAATAGACACATACGCAACTCATCACAAGAGGTTCATGCATGAAAAAAACACTATTGCCGCTTCTATTATTGCTGATACTGACATCTTTCGCCTTTGCAGCTGACAAGGTCAGGATAGAGGCTCCTGAAAAAGTCACAGGGGGAGACATCTTCCAGGTGAAGGTCATAATCGATGAGCCACTTATATGGGAGCTCTGCAAGAAAGTAGAGATATCCTGTGAAGGGAACTGCCCTGTAATGATGCTGCGAGGCCAGAAAGAGACATGGACACTTGCTGAATTCAATTATAGCGGAGAGAAAGAATTGGTATTTGACGCGACAATGTTCGCGAGGGACTGGGAAAATGACGACGGAAAGATGATCTTCAGGTTCATGGGAGACATAGATGATATGTCTGCAAAATATCCTGGACTCCAGCAGTACGACCAAATATTAGCAGTTGTGGAAAAGAAGATCGCTGTCTCGAAAGTTGATTTTTCTATGGAATTGCCAAACGCGCCAAGCGGAGAATTCATCAAAGACAACTGGAAGGATGTCCAGATAGCCCCTGGTTTCTCTTTCCAAAACAAGGGTGCAGACAGCTCCACAGCTATAGGTGTATATAGGGGAGATATGGGCAGAGGGGTTTGCTTTGGACCGTCAACTGATGAATACCTATTATGCAGCTATTTCACAAAGAGCCAGAAAGATAACCCTGAACCTGATTTTGTGATGAGTGAACATGATTACGGGACAATGGGGCTTTCTGGGCCTTCAAAAGGCTATAACTACATCAGGGCAATAAAAGGCGAGCCGCAGGATGATTATGATAAGGAGGGGAACAAGATCAAGGTCGCTGGCTATGAGATAATATATATCTATGAGGCAAAAGTCGGCATTGTGTATTTCGGAGGGAATTTCAGGAAATCCGGGACAGTGCCTGCAGGAGAGGTCGATTCATATGTCTCGAAGTCAATACAGGAGATGCACACAATGGTCTCAAGCCAAAGGTTCATCAACACAGGATATGCCGGCGAAGGCGGACCATCCATATACAAACCAAACCTGCCTGACATCAAAGATAGCTCATTATATGTCTGGGGCACAGTCTCAGACACAGACGGAAACCCGATGCCATATATGCGCCTTGTTGTAAAGGCCAAAGGGAAGAGATTTGAGGGCGCAACAGAAAAGACAGGCGACTTCAAGATCCTTCTGACAGACCTGAAACTGGGGAAAGAAGAAGATGCATCGCTTGTGATGGAATTCTCGTATATAAGGGATGGAAAAAATTATTTTACTATAAATTCATTGACTCCAAGAAGATATGAGCGGGTCGCGGCTGCAAAAAAATTCAAGATAATAGATAGTGAGAACGCAGAGCTTCACGTCCAGCTGGATGGAAAAGCTGACAGGACAATGGGATATAGTGTACCTGAGGCATCAATAGAGCATCTCTCTGTATCATATTATCATATGCATGAGGCATTTGAATTTGCCCTGGAAAAACTTAAGGCAAATGTCGATTACAAGCTTCCTGTCGAGGTCTGGATCGGGAACACCCAGGGCCAGACCCATTATGACATGCAGAATTCAGACATATTGATCGCTGCAAGGGTCGCTTCAAGGACCAGCCAGGAAAGGCCAAAAAACAGAGAATACCACGAATTTGCGCACCATCTCATGTACGCTGAATATGGAGACTTCGCAACAGGAAGGAATAATCCTGAGTCTGTGCCTCACGCGGGCTTCATCAACCCGAACACAGGTGACTCGTGGACAGAGGGGTTTGCGGAGTTCATCGCGCTTGCAATAGCAAAGGAAGCTGGCGACAAGAAGCCTCAATTGTATTCTGCATGGGGCGATCTTGAGACAAACAACTACAAAGTGTGGGAAGGGCAAGGTAAGCTTGAGGAATTTGCCGTAGCTGCGCTATTATGGGATGTCTATGATTCGACAAATGAGAAAGGGGATTCCTTGACTATACCGCTT
The DNA here is from genome assembly GCA_013335235.1 of Nanobdellota archaeon. Taxonomy (GTDB): domain Archaea; phylum Nanobdellota; class Nanobdellia; order Woesearchaeales; family GW2011-AR15; genus JAAXVZ01. The sequence continues at coordinate 2,433 of JAAXVZ010000186.1, forward strand.
GATGAGATATGGCAGGTGATAAAAGTGAAGAGGGCAGACCTCTATGACTATTATCTTGCTTTCAAGCAAGCCTATCCAAAGAAGTCAAAGGAGATAGATGATGTTTTCATACTGCATGGGGTTTTCTGGGACACGACTGAGGGAAACAAGAAATACGACACAGGAGAGGCGTGGAAACAGACATCCGTCAATCCATTCAGATATAAGTTTATTGACCTGAGCAGCAATGACACATCAAAGATAATCTACAAGCCAGGGATGGTAGTAGGAAAGGCATCGAACTATGAAAGGAACAGGACCAGCGCTGTGTGGGTGCCAAACGCCTTCATAAAAGTGAGTGACAGGAATGTCGATTTCTATAAAGTCAAAGTATCCTATCCAAACGCTGCACAGGACTATGAATACCTGACAGAAGAGAGAGGCGGCCTGATATATATCAATCCTTTAGCAGAAGGGAGCGATGCCACAATCACGGTATCGCCTGAATCAGACGCGTATTCAAGCGATGCGCCAATGACAATTACGGCAAAAGAGCTGTCAGGAAATGTTTTTGTTGCGCCTGAAGAGCAGAAAGGGCATTTCGCTGAGCATGATTTCAACCTGAAACCTACTGGAAAGACAGAGACAAAAGCATATGTGACATATGGGAAAGAAGAGCCGGTCTATGCATATGAAGGCGATCCTGGTGCAGAGCCTATTGTGCCGCTGAAACTGGAAGGGAACGGCGCGGATATTTCAACAGGTGGTTTCAATATATGGCCATTTGTGATTGGCGCGATCATCATCGGAACCGGTGTTTTCATGTACAAGAAACCTGAACTGAGGAAGAAAGCTGTTGCCGGAACAAAGAAAGGGGTCTATCTCTTTGGCAAGCATGGCGTGCCATTCATAATAAAAGTGCTGAAACTATCGTGGAAGGCAGCTGTCTGGCTAGTGAAATCCATCCTCTGGGTGATAAAAAAAGCTATAGAGCTAGCCAGGCCGCATGTGAAGAAAGCGCATGAGGGCATAAAGCATAAATTAAGCGAGGCAAAGAAGAAGAGATAAGGTTATTGCTATTTTTTTCTTTTTAGATTCCTATTATAACATACGAGGTTAGCAATTCAAACGCACAATAGAAAGGAACTATAAAAAAAAGCTCAACCACTTCTACAATTACCCTGCCTGTGCCTGCCGCAACATCGCTGTTTTGAATTGATACTCTC
>JAAXVZ010000187.1 GCA_013335235.1 Nanobdellota archaeon
AGTATGTTTTCAAGAGTGATTTTGAAGGGACAGTGAACATATACCTCAGGGTCAGCGATGACGGACTGCATCATGATGGCTCAAGGAACGTGACATTTGTCATAGATGACACAATCCTGCCTTACAACCATAAGTCAACCAACTATGTGAAAGAAGGGAAGTTCTGGGGCTGGGAGACGCTCGGGCAGGCCAAGATAAGGAAAGGTGAAAATATCATACAGATAAGACGCGAGAACAGGTATGGCGCTGCATTTACAATGGATAAATTTGTCCTGTCAGAGACAGAGCTCAGGCTGCAATAGTAGAAAAGTATTATAACTCCAAGAGATAAGAGCTATGCAATGCGAAAAGAGCTAAAGCTGCTACTCCTCATCAATTCTTTTTTTGTATTCGCAATAAATCTATTTGCACCATTCTATGCAGTCTATGTGCAGAAGATAGATGCCGCAGTCCTGCATATCGGAGGCATATGGAGTTTTTTTCTTTTGTCTGTAGGATTGCTGACATTCTTTATCAGCAGGTTCGAGAACCACAAAGAGCATGCTGATTACTTCCTTATAGCTGGATTCATGTGCAGGGCTTTGGGATGGCTCAGCTACATCTTTGCGGACTCTCTATGGCAGCTTTACGCAATCCAGCTGCTGATGGCGCTAGGCGAGGCTCTCGGGACTCCAGCTTACAACCTGATATATTCATCATACTTGACAAAAGGAGAGTATGCTACAGACTGGGGAGCATCTTCAGCTCTGAGTTCAATCATCACTGCCGGAGCAGCTTTTACTGGTGGCATCATCATAACCACGCTTGGATTCTCATGGCTATTCGGGATGATGATTGCGCTGTCTTTAGTTAGCATGGGGATTGCGATAGGCTATAAGGACTCGTTCAGATAACAGAGTTCCTAAAACAAGAATGCCGGATAAACAAGGGGGACTTGGTGGGAATTAAACCACCCAATATTTTAACCACCAAAGAATAGTAAATTTAGAAAAGTATAAAAATACTGGCTTTTAAAAAAATGAAGACATGCCAAATGCTGAACCAAAAAGAGACGTAATCGATGAGTTGCGTGGAATGGACAAACGTAGTCTTGCGCAACTTAGAAAGCGAATTGGCTATAGTTGTAGTGCGGATTTTGTTAACACTTATGGATTGGATTTCTGTGAATTTGTTGCTAGTAGTGCAGATAGCAACAAAGCGACGAATTTAGGGATAATGTGCATGGGTGCTGAACCGCTAGGAACAATGCTGAAGAGATATTTTTGGCATAAAGGAATGGATAGTATCCGATTTGTTCCGCTATATCTAAACCGAGACCATATGATTGGATTTAATCCATTAGTATTGAGCGATTGTGTCATGCGAGAAGACGTTCTTTCAGACTATATTATGTCGCTAAGGCTTTTTGATGCCTCCAAGCTTTTAATAATCGACACAGGGCATAGGGGCAGGATGGCTGATCTCATGGTGCAGGTTGACAGGATTTTGAAGGGTGGATTCAAAATCAATGAATATGATATGGAGCAGGGTTATTCTGAGATTACAGAGACAGTGGGAGATGGCTGCGAGCTAGAAGGCCTAATGTTGCATCATCTTCTTGAAAAAGATGGACCTATAAGAAATCTTGCAAGAGTGAGGGGATTAAATGAGACTCCAAAGTATTCAGGCAAAGAAAAAGGGAATAGGTTAGCTAGGATGGCAACTCGGATTGATGATCCTGATACGTATAACTTTCTTGAATCTCCGGTAGCTAGGTTTGGCAAATCTATGAGAAGCCCAATTGGGCTTGAAAACAAGAGAGGTGTATATGCGCCTATCCAACCGTCATATCCCGTTTATACACAAGAGGACAGGCAGATATACCTTGCATCATCACTAGGCTTGGTGGAGAGCATAGATTCTCTTCTTAGTGTGGGCAGATAATGTAGGGAGAAAGCCATATCTGGACATATACTCTGTTTTGATTTTTGAACCCAGCATCTCGCCCTAAAAGTGCAATGGACTCGACGGGTAACCTCATTTGTCGTTCGGGGACCCTCCTCGTCCTTATTATAAACGGAGAATGGACTCGGCGGGAATTGAACCCGCTGCTTCTCCCTTGCGGAGGGAGCGCTCTGAGCCGATGAGCTACGAGCCCTTAAACTTTAGTTAAGGTTTAAGAAATAGAATAAAAACATATCTAAAAGTCGTATTGCCTGCTCATGCTGTCTTTTAGTATGTTGCTGGCATCTCCGCTCTTTTTCTGAGAAAGAGAGTCATTCTTTCCGCAGTATGGGCAGCTTGTCAGGACAAATGATTTCTTCCTCTTGAATGAATACTTGCAAGCGCCGCATGTGTATTCAAGCATCTCCTCATTCACAACAGGCTTCTTCGCTTCCTGTTTTGGCTCTATTGTAGCTTTCTGGCCAAGGCAGTAAAGGCAGACAATCTTACTGTTCGGCGAGAGCCTGATCTCACTCGAGGCGTAATCCTTCATACACTTAGAGCATTTATATCTTTTTGAGTCCATTCACCATCACCTTTCAAGAGTAGGTAATATACAAACAGTTGTAGGATTTAAGGTTTTTGGAATGAAACGCATGCCATTGATAAAGAGCACATGAAAAACTCTTCATTGAAGAACTCTGGTTTTTCGCCATCTGACGCTCCAAACGCATAGAGCAAAGGCAGATAGTGCTCGCTTGTAGGCATGGCTTTCTCTGCTAATCTAGCAGGTAGGTCTATCAGAGCTTTCTCATCCCGGAACAGGAGGTTATCTTTGACGTATTTATCGAACTCTAAAGCAAAAGGAAATGGCTGCCCTGGCCTCATCAAACGCAGATTATGGACTATATTTCCGCTTCCGATGATCAATATACCTTTTTCCCTTAAAGGTCTTAGCTGCTTTCCAAGAGTAAGGTGCTGCTCAAAACTCATGTTGATATCTAAGCTTAGCTGAAGGATAGGGACAATCGGTTTTGGGAACATCTTCATAAGGACAGACCAGGTACCATGATCCAATCCCCTGTCATGGTCAAACCCCACATTCACAGAGCTGACAATGCTCCTGATCTTCAAGGCAAGCTCCGGAGAGCCAATTGCGGGATAAGGTACATCATATAGCTCTTTAGGGAAACCATAGAAATCGTGGATTGTTTCAGGTTTCTTTGACGCTGTTATAAATGTGCCTTCTGTCTCCCAGTGAGCTGAGATTACAAGTATCCCTTTTAATGGTGGAAGTTTATCCGCAAACTTACGCCAACCTTGGGTAAAAGAGTTGTCTTCTATGGCATTCATAGGAGAGCCGTGGCCGATGAAGACTGCGGGAAGCACATATAGAAGTTTATTTTGAAGTTAATATACCTTATCACTATCTTTCTTGAGTTTTCTTCAGGGATTAGGGGAGTTTTATGGTCATTAACATTATAAAGATAAGAAAGAGAGATTAAAAGGAGGGGTGCAGACTATAGGAAGGCAGAAAGGTCTATCTGTGTGTCTTATTTTTTATTGTTTTGTGTAGATTTCTCACGCCATTCAAAAAAGGGGTCAATAATTTTATCTTTAATTCCAACTACACTCAAAATAAATGCAGGTATTCCTATAACAAACGCACCTAGTGAAATCTCAGAATTAACTTGTAACCCAAATG
>JAAXVZ010000188.1 GCA_013335235.1 Nanobdellota archaeon
CGTGTGCTCTTCCGATCTCTTCTTGAGGTGTCCATAAGAGTTAAGTGTTGAGTTCGGTTTATGACTCTATTAGTTGCCTAGAGTATATTCGGATAATCAGGCGTAATTCCTGGCAGAAAAAAATCAGGCCTGTTATCATATTTTTCTATAGGATTAAATATCTTTCGTTTATATGTAGAATGGCCATATTTTTCTATGTCTATTTTTACATAATAATTCCCCTTCGGGAAAATTTCGCTTATTTTGCCTAATCCTCCTATCTCAAAATGGCGTTCAAATTCAGGCTTATCGAAAGTAAATTCTATCCCTTTTGTCCCGTATCTTTTGGCGGAGGCCATATCTATGTCACAGGCTCCTATCATGACTAGATCATAATTTGGCACTTCAAACCTTCTGGCGATAGCACCAAGGTCCAAGTAAGGGCCGTCCATTGTTTCAGATGAAAACCTCGGAGCATTTATCAGGGATGATAAGCCCATCATGGGCAGTATCTTATCTATTGCAGTGTTGCATGTCTCATTATCGCGGTCTGATGCAAAGGCAACCAGATAGTCTGCATTTCGCTCAAGGAATGCCGATACGCCAGGAAGAAGATACTCCTGCAATAGTGCAGTGTCTGTCAGCTTGCCGGCAAATCCTTTCTTTATTAGTGTGCCAAAAATATCAAATACAATTATGCCTTGTATCGCGTTCATATCTTTGGTTATTTCCTGAAATATATATATATGTTCACAGATTTAAGAGCTTTGAAATAGCGTATAACTAGCTAATATTCCATCTATTATTAAATTATTAAATAGATTATTTATAGAAAACTATATAAAGGAGAGCTATTATATTAGTATACAAGAACGTATACTAAAGTTGCATTTAGGTGTGAGGGACAGGTGAATAGCATGTATTTCAAAAGGCCAGGGGAAAACAGTTTAGTCATAAGGGACATGGACGGCCGGATCTTATCCGTGATAGAAGAAGAGAACCCGCTTTCCAAGTTTTAGAAGACTTTACTTAGAAAATCTTAATCTTATTAGTTTCTTTTTTATGTTTTTGCCGTGATTCTATTTTGGTCAAGGGCAAAGCCAAATTTCCAGAGAGAAAAAATAATTCTTGAAAACACCTGAGCTATAGTTAAGCTTATTCTTCATATCTTCAGGCTGACGACCTTGCTCATGCCGTGCTCGTTCATCGACACGCCGTAAAGGTTATCTGCCTCTGAGATGACACCGTCATTATGGCTTATCACTATATACTGGGCTTTCTTGACATATTGCCTGATAAGCTGCGCGAGCTTCTCAGAGTTCCTCTTATCAAGGGCAGCATCTACCTCATCTAATACATAGAATGGCGCAGGCTGATGGTCCTGGACAGCGAAGATGAATGCCAAAGCAGTCATTGTCTTCTCACCGCCTGAGAGGCTCCTGATATCCAAAAACTTCTTTCCAGTCAGCCTGACCTTGATGTTCATGCCGCCTTCAAACACTGTCTCCGGGTCCTCAAGCTCTAGAGTGGCCTCTCCTTTTGTTGAGAGAGACTGGAACTTGTTCTGGAAATTCTCATTGATTATGTTATATGTGTTCATGAACAGGTCTTTCTTCTTTGTCTCAATCTCATTCATCATCAGGAGGACGTCTTCCCTCTCCCTGACTAATGTCGCCTTCTTCTCATGGACCTGATTGTACTCTTTCTCGACAGCGTCATATATCTCAAGAGCCCTCATGTTGACAGCTCCTATGTCCCTGACGAGTTTCTCGAACTCCCATATCTCTTTTTTTATTGTCTCTTCATCTTTCCCTTCAAACGGAGGCACGCCCTCGTAAGTCTTTGCTTCCTCTGCGAGGCCTGCTAATTCTGCAGATAGCCTTGCGATATCAAGCCCTAAGAGATTAGTTTTCATCTCATCAGCCTTCTTTGAGTCCTCTTTCTTTGAGATCTTTGTCTCAATTGCAGTGACTTCCTGGGACGCTTTATCTCTCTTCTTGAACAGCTCCTTGAACTTTGCGTAGAACTCCTTCTGCGCAAGGTCTTTCTGTTTCAGGTCCTTGTCCTGGCTTTCGACTAGGGACTTGAGCTCAACTTTTTCCTTTGCAAAATCTGTCTCCTCTTTCTCATGCTGCTTGACGATCTTTCTGATGTTGCCAAGTTCAGGTGTGAAGATTGTCGTGACCTGGACATCGATATTCTTCATCTCGCCGTTTGTCTTGATTATCTGTTCCCTGAGTTCAGACCTCTTCTGCTCAAAAGTGTTGAGTTCAGCGAGAAGCGCAGGGTTCTTCAATGCAGATATCTTATCGCGCATCCCTTGCTTTGCAATCTTCGCCTGCGCGAGTTCAGAATTCGCGCGCATGACATCTGCAGAGACCTGCCTTAAGTCCTGCTCAAACTTCTCCAGGCTTGTCTCAAGCTCTTTTTTCAGCCCTTTTGTTATATCAAGGTCTCCTCCTTCTAGGTGGAGCGTCTTTTCAGCAGTGATTATCTGGGCTTCAAGTTCAGCTTTCAGGTGCCTCAGCTTAGTTATGATCTCCTCATTCTCAGCCTTCCTCCTCTCTAGGGAAGAGACGACTGCAGAGAGGTCAGCCTCTTCTCCAGCGAGATGCTCTATCTCTCCTGCAACTTCTTTTTCCTGAAACTGGAAGTTCTCTTTTTTCCTGAATCCTCCATGCATCGCGCCGCTTGATTCAGTCAGGTCGCCGTCTAGTGTCGCCATCCTGCATCTTCCTATGCCTATATTCCTTGCGACATCTATATTCTCGACAACGACAGTGTTGCCGAATACATAGGAAAACACATTCTTGAAAGAGAAATCGAACTTTATGAGCTCTATTGCAAGCCCTTTCACACCAGGAAGCTTCTTCACTTCATTCAGGTCAGGCTGCTCAGGCACAGGCCTCATCTTGTTCAATGGCAGGAAAGAGGCAGAGCCGAACCTGTTCCTCTTAAGATACTTGATACACTCTGAAGCAGTCTTATCATTGTCTACGACAATGCTCTTTATCCTGCTGCCTGCAGCGACCTCGAGAGCAGTCGAGTGCTCTGCCGCTACTTGCCCAAGTGTCGAGACAGTCCCATAGATTCCCTTCATCTTTGTCTTCAGTTCCATCACTCTCTGGACAGCGATGTCGCCGGATGAGCCTTCGCTAATGCTGGCCTGCTTTGCAGCAAGCTTCGCCAGCTCTTCTTTTACCTTCAAAAGCTTAGACCTAGCAGTCTGCATCTGGGCAGTGATAGAAGAGTCATCATTCAGTCTCTGCGACAGCTCAAGCGTAGCCTTCTTGAATTCGTTCCTTGTATGCTTGAGCTTCTCGACTTCCTTCTCGTTCTCGTTCTTGACTTCAAGGACCTTTGCTATCTTCTCATCTGCTGTCTTTATCTGGTACTCCAGCTTGTCTTTCTCCCGGAGGAGGTTCTGCTGTTTTTCCCTCAGCTGCTGGATCTCTGCCAGCTTGCTCTCAGCCTTCTTGTCTATCTCTTCTATCTCTTTTTCCAGGTTGCCGGTGTCACCCATGCTATGCTTGGCCTTGAAGCCGGCTATCTTCTCTTCTATCTTCCTTGTATGCTTGAGCTTCTCGACTTCCTTCTCGTTCTCGTTCTTGACTTCAAGGACCTTTGCTATCTTCTCAT
>JAAXVZ010000189.1 GCA_013335235.1 Nanobdellota archaeon
CCTTTCGGCCGCCACCGGGTCGCCGCTGATGACCAGGCGGTTCGCCTCAACCGGCCCGCCGCTGACGTGATCGAGGTGGTGCCGCCGCAGGACGGTCCGCGCGTCGATGACAGTCAGCTCGGGGTTGACGGCCGAAGCCGCCTCGGCGATCGATACGCACAGGCGGCGGTCGAGCTCGTCTTTGGACAGGGTGTCGTGGCGGGCCTTCTGCTCGGGCAGCCAGAGGTGCATCGTCTCCGTCGTCGGCACGTCGAGGACGCCCATCATGTTCTTGAGCGAGCCGGACAGGTTGGACATGGCGTGGCGCTTGAGCGTCGGCATGTTGATGATCAGCGGAGCGCAGAGATCCATCCACTTTACTGGGATCTGGTGAAGCAAGTCGTTGAGGCTGCGCCAAGTACGAAAGACTTGATTTTGCAGATAAGCCAATATATTTTAGACGGTAAGCTTTATCAGGCATTGAAGCATGCCAAAAAGCTTATTTCTTACGAACAGGAGCTTATACAAAATGTATCAAAATCCGATTGAGGCTTATACCAGTATACAAAAAGAAAATCTTACCGGCAGAGAACTGGAGGCTTCGATTCTTACCCGTGCAGGTCTAATGCTTAAGAATGTTCAAGATAATTGGGATGCTTCTGATAAAGAAGAAAAGTTAATGGAGGCGATCAAGTTTAATCAGAAGGTGTGGAGTTTTTTCCAGGCTGAGTTGTCTGATCCGGAAAACGCTCTCCCTATAAACATCAGGCAGGATATCCTGAGCCTGAGCCTGAGTTTGATCTGCCTCAAGGTCTTCAAGCAGAGCTGCTTTATCGGTTTGTGCGTAAACAGAAAGAACTGCTATTATAAACAGAACCGGGAGGATAAGCTTTTTCATATTGTTTTTTTTCCCAAGCTCGTGTACGAGGTTGGCAATCAGTTTCTGCCGGGCATGCTCCAGATTCTGCAGCCGACTAACCAGGTAATTTACTGCCCCGGCAAGCTGTTGAATTTCTCCTAAAATCATATCCTTGGTCACATCCATGATTCTACCTGTAATTTATCTGACAAAATTACGCATAAAATGTCTATATTATACTGATATATAAATATATTGCCAACTTATACTAAAGTATTACTTTAAGTATATAGTACCTTTGTTCATCATTTAAAATCTAAAGCAAAATGGCTAAGAAAATCTTAAAAACAGCAATAGAAGTAAAGGATTCCAGCAAGGCTGAAGAAGGGAACGGCATTGTTAAGCATATCAAACCTGGATCATATGTAATAGCACTTTCTGAGGAAGGCAAGGCTTTTTCTTCAATAGAGTTCGCAAAGCTGATGAAGCAGATTTCAGATGAGAAGGCGTATCTCTCTTTTGTCATCGGAGGGCCTGATGGGCTTTCCGAAGAGGTGAAAAATCGCGCTGATATCATAATATCCCTATCTAAGATGACATTCACGCATGAGATGTGCAGGTTGTTCTTGATAGAGCAGATATATCGCGCAAGCATGATAAATACAGACAGGAGATACCATAGGGTATGAGCTGCCTATATCTTTGCAACTCTGCGAATATTATAGCGTATGCGGAAATAAAGCGCTTATCCTACTGCCCTTGCTGGAACAGCGCTAGAGAGCAGAACTAAACAAGAAGCACAAGAATGGCATAAGTGAAATCACTTCAAAGTGGTTTCAATAATAATATTTATTAATAATATGCGTTTCTCCCTGTGAGAAATGCCAACTCCACCAACAAGTTCTCCAAGATTTAATATTAAGGCGTTCTGCACTGAACCTAAAGAAGAAGAATATGTGAGAAGGCTTGGCTTCGAAAAGCTCTCAGACTTTTTTAGCGCACCTGGGCCAAGATATGATGATGGTTCCAGAGAATACAGATTAAAGGTTGTGAAGGCATGCTATCCTGAGATTGAGACAGGGCTTGAAGAAAGGGTAGATGAACTATACCCCGAAGCAGTGCTGAATAACCCCCTCCTGAAGCACACCTGGCCTGAGTTCTATCTTGCTCAAGTGAAAGAAGGCGATACAGAAGTCAGCACAATCCTCATCCCTCGCTACACGCAGGAGCAGATACAGACAATAATAATGCAGGTATGGCTTCAGGATGACACACAGCCTGCGACATCTTATGGCGAAGAATGGGAAAAAGCAATAATATCAAGAGCAGTGATCGCAAATGATCCTATAGCCTCATTGATTGAGTTCAATCCAGAGCTGCTGTACGATATCCTTCAATCTACCCTGCCAGGCTTCACTGAGATGAACGCAATGGAATTCCTCAGGAAGATAAAGGATAATCCAGATGCTGAGCTGCAATACTGCAGAGGCTCTGACGGGAAATATACGCTTCCAGGTTCCCTCCGTGCGCTTCTTTATGTACCAGAGGGGTCAGGATCCTTGACAAAGCTGGTCGGAAGGCCTGATATTGACGATATGCTTGCCAATGATCTCGCATCACTGCTAAGGATGAAGGCTGAACTTAAAGCAGGCAAGAGCACAGCTACCATCCTGCACAACAGGAATCTTGTTGGTGGCCCAGGGTCTGGAAAGACCACTGCAGTAAAAGAATATGCACACATGGCAAGAGAAGCGGGAATATTGGTATTCGAGCTTGGAAGAGGGGAAAATGGTGAGCAGAACAATAACCCTGCTGCAATGCTGGAAAAAGCCTTCAGGCAGATAAGCCTGTTTGCGACCTATGCCAAAGAGCCTGTAGTGCTTATAATAGATGACAGGGGGAAGATGTGGGAGCAGACGGCAAATGAGGATTTTGATAGAGATGACCTTAAGACAACTTTACTGAGGATGATAGGCGGCATCGGGGACTGCCCTTACCTCCAGATCATTGCAACCAGCAACAGCGCAAACTATGACCCGGCGCTTAGCACACCAAAAAGATTCGGAGAACCGATCCTATTCACTTCTGCTCCGCAGATCCAAGCAAAATTGATTTATGCAAGCGCAGAAAGATTTGGGCTGACTGGATTTCCATTAGAGGAAGAGACTCTTACTGGCCTGCTTTTCACACTTCCTGAGATGTCCAATGAGGTCCTGCTTTCTATCCTTGAAAGAGCGCACGAGAGAGGAAGGCCCTCATATGAAGGATTTGTCAGGGAAATTGCGGACTACATGCTTGGTGGGAGAAGTGATGATTTTGTCTACAGCCTGGAAAAAAAACACAGGAACGCATTTACCGCAGGTCTTGTAACAACTGCGCTAGCACTAGGTATCGAACCATTTGCAGCAAAAGCATCCCCGACAAGAACCTCTCTTGAACCAAGTATCATTTTCTCGCTTAGGTCTGACACAAGGTATGGGTTATTTATACCCATACTCATTCGTTGGCTCGATGTTTGTACCCTCGCCATAATCATTCCAGGTAACCAGCTGAATGGCATCCGGACTATTTTCAAGGGCTAACTGTATGGTCGATTTTAATGTCTCCCCATCCCGCGCATCCAGGGATAGGTGTCGGGGGGCGTGCATTTCGACCAGGCGAAGGGGTTGAAGTCGCGCGGGGCGACGAGCCCGCCCCAGGGCCCGCGAGCGGCGGCGTCCTCGTCGACGAAGGCCGCC
>JAAXVZ010000190.1 GCA_013335235.1 Nanobdellota archaeon
ACCCACGCATCTTATAATAATATGTTCGCAGCCTCTGCTTATAGGGAATGGCTAGGCCAAAGGATATTGGGTGGAGGGAAGTCAGGATATCCTGATAGGCTCTACATCCCCAGCAGCGAAAAAGGCTATGTCGAAGTTATCAGCATACCAGGCCATTTCACTATTGGTCAGATTGCAGAGAATCAGTCAATGCCGCCTCTTCGGAACCCTAATAGGATAGTATATCTAATTGACCCGGATATCGATGAGTTCTATTCACAGCACAGCTATACTAACCATGCATTGAACGCATTGGATATTCATCTGAGCGAATATGAAAGACTGAAAGGTGGGGAAGTTCCTATCACGCTTCTTATCTCAAAAAGGACACCAATGCAGAAACAAGCAACAGAAGCGCAGATAGAATCTGCGTATTATGGCTATCCGCGTATTATTGAACTTAGCTCTGGTGCAGGATATATAAACTCATATGGCCCAGAATCAAGATTCCTTGATGCTGTCTGTTCTGCTGTCCCGGAACTTTCACCCGCTATCTCATACTCCTGCCGAAAGGATTAGGTGTCGTTAACTATTTAAGACAATGCCAATTTGAGTCTCTTGGGTGGTTTTTATGGAATTCATATCTGACCTTCATCTTCATTCTAAATACTCAAGGGCGTGCTCAAAGGACCTTGACATAAAGAACATGGAGAAGTACGCCAGGCTAAAAGGCGTGAATCTAATGGGAACAGGGGATTTCCAGCACCCTAAATGGAACAAGGAGATAAAGGAGGACCTCTCAGAGGACGGCTCAGGTATCCTGAAGACAAAGACAGGTTTCCCTTTTATCCTCTCTACAGAGATCAGCCTGATATATTCTCAAGGAGGGAAAGGCCGAAAGGTCCACAATGTCGTCCTTGTCAAGGATTTTGAGTCAGCAGACAATATCCAGGCAGCCCTTTTGAAGAAAGGCAGGATAGATTATGACGGCAGGCCGATATTTGGGATGTCATGCCCTGATTTTGTCGACCTTGTCAAAGATGTCGGCGAGGATACAGAGGTCATACCTGCTCATGTCTGGACGCCATGGTTCGGGCTGTTCGGATCGAACGGCGGGTTTGATTCTGTCGAAGAGGCTTTTGATGACAGGGCAAAGGACATACATGCATTAGAGACGGGATTATCAAGCGACCCTGAGATGAACTGGCGGCTATCTAAGCTGGACAGATACAGCCTGATTAGCAACTCAGACAGCCATTCCTATTGGCCTTGGAGGATGGGAAGGGAAGCTACTGTCTTTGATCTAAAGGAGCTGACTTTCGATAATGTCCTGAAAGCGCTGAGGACAAAGCAAGGCCTGAAAGAGACTATAGAAGTGGACCCAGGCTATGGCAAGTATCATTATGACGGCCACAGGAACTGCAAGCTGTCGATGAGCCCTGAAGAGGCTAATATGCACAACAAGATCTGCCCGAGGTGCAACAGGCCTTTGACTATCGGAGTCGAGAACAGGGTGAATGAGCTCGCTGACAGGAAGCTCGGGTTTGTCCCGAAGGACGCTGTCCCGTTCAAGAAATACATCCCTCTCTCAGAGATAATATCCGCGGCAAAAGGAAAGGCTGTTGCGACAAAAAGCGTCTGGGAAGAATATTACAAGCTTGTAGGTAAGCTTGGCTCAGAGTATGATGTCCTTAGGGTTGCGGAGAAAAAAGACATAGCAGAGCTATCAAGCGAGAAGCTGGCAGACTACATCATCAAGAGCAGAGAGCAGAAGATCCGTGTCATCCCTGGATTTGACGGAGTCTATGGCATCCCTGTCTTTGATGAAGACAACGTGCCTGTCCTGGATTATGATACGACAGATAGTAAGGATAAGCAGAAAGGGCTGAGTGAGTGGCTCTAGTTCAATAAGCCTTTTGGAATATGGGAATCTCCGCCTAATCTGAGCCTTTCACCCGCTTCATACGGTAAAGCTCTCCTTAGTTCTGGCAGCTTCTGGCCTATGGATTGCTCAGAATAGACTGTCAGGCTGATTGCAAGCGGAGTGGACATATCCTCTAGGAATGCGCTCCTTCCTTGCATGAACTGTATCATCTCACCGTACTGGCAAAGCTCTCTTAAAATATCATCTGAAACATTGACTGGTAGGTATTGCTGAACATATTCTCTCAGCCTTGTCCTGAGAGGGCCTTGGTTTTTCATCTCGCTCCACCCGACCTTAGGCTGAGGTAGGGCCATGTCCCTTATTGATGCAGGCACGCTTTCAACATTATCATTATCGCTCGGAACACGCAGATTATATACATCTGGTGTCACATTTCCGTTGATATCGATGCTGGTCAGGACCTTTGTAATCGTACCTTCTGGAAGGAGATCAACATACATCCTTATCCTTTGGGCTGCTTCTGGTGCCATCCCGCTCCTTCCGAGGAGCGTGCATACTTCATCAAATCCTTCTATGTCTCTAAATTGCCCTCTCTGCATGCTATCTGATGTGTAATTGATAACTCCTATTGCTATCAGATCCCTTTGGTCTTCATCCAGATATTTTATCACTGCTTGTAATTCATCCTTGAATTGTGGCCCATATATCGATCCACCACCTTTTAGGCGTCCCATTAATGTGTGGTAAATATTAGTTGCATCTTGATCTATAACTTCATCATCGGCTAATATGCGCTCCATCTCACTTTCTAGCTGTTGGGTAAATGCAGCATTCTGGCCATGCGCAGGTCTTAATGAAGTGTAGTTCTCTTTTGATTTTTGCTGAGTGTCCTCAAGCAAGTTCGTGCCTTGTGACCATTGAGGGAAAAGTGTCTTTGCGGATCTGCTAGAATCAAATCTGCCAAGATAGCCATCTAGGATTGAATGTTGTCCTCTGATATCTAAGATACCAGGTATTCCATATTTGACCAGTCTCTCATGGAACCTGATATATCTCTCGTCTGCTACGCCATCTCTTGGAACTAGCCCTACTGCAGCCTTGTATTTGTTCTCTTTCTGTGGGATTATCAAAAGATTGATACCGCCTAAAAAATCTTGAACATTCTCAGGCAGGGACCTATACTCCAGGACTTTAAATAAAATATCTTCTGGCTGGCATTCTATCATGCTATTTAGCGAAGAAAGGCTGAAGGATTGTGAGTAATATATCTCAGAAGGTTTGCTAACTCCAGCACCGAACACGCCAGAGGATATCATCTGCGTGAAATTTGTGTCTGTCAGTGTAGTTAGGTCTGCCCATGACTCTACATCCTGTGTAGTCACGTTGAAGGATTGCAACAGTGAACTCATTATATTCATCCAGGTCCTTCCAGTGAACTTATGTAGTCCAATGGGTTCAACTTTGCTCATATCTTTGAGCAGTGTATGAATCCTCTCAGATCTTTGTTCATATTCTCCTGGCTTGAAGCTTCTCCATGCCCAATCAACATCAGGCATTCCAAAGTCTGTTGGAGAGATTGCAGGGGAAACAAGCCTACCGTTTTCTGCAGTCCTAGTGATTCCGCTATATCTGATTAAGCCAGATCCTCCTGTCATGGGCCTATGGTATAGGAAACCATATATAAATTTTTCTAA
>JAAXVZ010000191.1 GCA_013335235.1 Nanobdellota archaeon
AAGGCAAGACTATTACATAGTTGAGTTCGAGGACGGCAGCAGGCTTGAGGTCACAGACGAGCATCCAATCTTCATTAAAAACAGCCTTTACACAGGTTGGGCGAGCATCAGGCCAGAAAGCACTTATGCAGACGCAAGCATGAATGTTGCTAAGCTTGCTGTGGGAGATTCAGTCCTTGATAAAGATAGGGACTGGGTGGAAGTAGTCTCAATCACGCACATCTGCAAGGCGGTCCAGACCTATAATCTGAAGAGAGTCTCTCTAAAAAATACATTCTTTGCAGGAGGGATGCTTGTCCACAATAAGGGCGGGAGCTGCTTCCTTCCTGGGACACTAGTCAGGATGTCTGATGGAAGCGAGAAGAAGATAGAGGATGTCAAAGTCGGAGACGATGTGCTTGGTTATGATATTGAAAAGAAAGCGTATTTCAGCAATAAGGTGCTTGAACTGGAATCCCCTGTCAGATATGATTACTACACATTGACTTTCTCAGACGGCTCAGCACTTAAGCTGACAGATGAGCATCCCGTGTATATCAGGTCCTCAGACAGTGAAGGCTGGGCAAGCATAAGTCCTATGAGCACATTTGATGACGCAAGGATGAAGGTCATGAAGATTTCTATAGGTGACAAGGTCTATCAAGCTGATGGCAGCTGGGAAACAATAGTCTCGATTGACCATACCGTAGAAGAAGTTCAGACCTATAACCTGAAGAGTGTCTCTGGCACGAACACCTTTTTCGCTGAAGGTGTTTTGGTCCATAACAAGGGAGACGGACCACCGCCTCCACCCCCACCAAAATGTGGAGATAATTCGTGGAACGCAGGCACAGACAAGGCATGTGAATATGCTGCATCACCCCAGATATTCAATAATAATGGTCAGTATACCGGGACAATCTGCCAGGCAAATGGACAGGCCTGCAGATCAGGTGCTGAAGAATGCACATGCTGCGGCGACAGTGTCATCCAGGCCTCAGAACTATGCGATCTCGGATCTTCAAATGGTGAGGACAGGAACAATGACGATATAATTACTGAAGGCGAGTGCAGGACAGACTGCACTTTCTGCGGAGATGGGGTTCTTCAGGCAGCAAAAGAGAAATGCGACCTTGCATCAAATAATGGGATTGACCTGAACCAAGACGGATATTTTGGCTCTGGTGAATGCAGGATAGACTGCACTTTCTGCGGAGACGGTATGCACCAGCCAGACGAGTTCTGTGACCCTGAATTGGCATGTCCTCTTGCAGGAGGGTGCACCCAGGCGAACTATAATGAATGGAAAGACTCAGGCTATTATCCTTCATGCAGGAGGGACTGCACAGCATGCGGAGACGGCATACTCCAGATTGGTGAGTCATGCGATGACACAAGGGCATACCCCATGCAATTGCATACCATGTTCTCTCCTGGCCAGTATGTGAATACGTGCCCTGGCTCATGCACTCAGCCGGCTTGGATATCTGGCGACCGGGCAAACCAATGCGACTGTAAGCCTGAGGCATGTGATCAGACAGAGAATAACGGAAAATGCACCCACTGCGTGACCAACAAGGATCTTCATCCGTATTTCGAGAAGCTATGCAACGGGAGCACCTCTTTATGGAATTTAGATACAGACAGGAACAGCAATGATATCCCCTGCGACTGCTGCAAATGCTGCCTGCCTGGTGAGACAGGGGCAGGATGCTGCGGTGAAGGTGTCTGTCCAGAAGGCCTTCAGTATTTCTGCGACGGAGGAGTAGATGATGGATTCTCATGGAGTCTCATTTCAGGCACACCTGTCCTTTCATCTGCAGTGCTGAGCAGCAGCCCGACAGATATGGGTGGGCGTGATGTATTGCCTCAGTTCCTGAATTGCAGTGATAATGACACTGTGCAGCTGGTAGAATACCCTAAATATGTATATCTGACCTGGCAGGATGTCACAGGAGGGCTTTTTAGAAACGATGTAGAGGAAACACAGTCTCTTAGCTCTATCAAGTTCTCGATGATATACAAGAGTTTCCACACCAGTATAGGTGTGGAGTGGTATGATGCAGCACAGGGCGCCTGGAAGCCGGTTCCGGGATGCGGACCTTTCATATCAGAGGAAAAAGAGTCTGTATACTGCACCCTTCCGGCAGCCTTGGTCCAGCAGATATGGACTGACACGCTTCCAAGGGAAGATAATGTCATCCTGAGGCTTGTCATAAATAAGATAGAGGTCATGAGATAAAATGAAACAAACAAAAACACTTGCTAGCATCATTCTGGCTATGATAATGTCATGCCTGCTTGTTTCATCGGTAAATCAGCCTCAAGTGCAGCTGAACGGGATTTTGCTTGAGGAGTCATACTCTTCAGGCGATACAGCAAAGCTCCGTATGACAATATATAACGGGGAACCAAATCCTGTCCTGGGCGCTTACCTTGTTGTAGACCTTGTAGGGGCTGAAGGGAACATCATAAAGGAATCTCTTTTTCAGGGAATTAATCTGGCACCGCAGGATTCTCAGCAGAATTCATATGATTTCATTATTCCGGAAAATACGAAACCAGGCAAATATCATTTTGATTTTTACCTCAAGACCGTCAGGAAAGATTATATAGGGAATGCTTATTCAATGCAGGGCTCTGTTTCCAGGGAAGTTACTATCTTAAACAGCGGCCTGTCCAGCGGGGTCAGGATTATCGCAGACAGGGCATTCCTCTGTCAGGATGCATCATGCAGCCAGGGAGCGTATGGCCCGCTGCTTCTGCCAGGGAAAGAAACGATTGCAAAGATAACTCTTGCAAATGAGGGTGACAGGGATGAAGCAGTCGCCTTGTCATATCTTATCTATGAATGGGATGATACCAGCGGAACAGCACTTATCGAGAAAGACCAAAAAGTCTCTTTGAGTGCAGGGAGCGAAAAAGAAGTCACTATACTATTTGACACACCGGAGAAGCCGACAGCCTATGCTGTCAGAATCATTGCTGCCAATGAAGAGGACGAAGCCTTATCTGTATACAAAAACAGGTTTGTAATCCTGGGTGCAGGCGCAAGGATAAGGGACGTCCATGCAGGCAAGATGAGCTATGATGCAGGAGAAAGCGCAGTTATCCAATTTGAGATATCCTCATCAGCAGATGGCACTGCAGGTTTTGAGGGCGGGAGGCTGGTTGTCTCAGTGACAAATAAAGATACCTCCAATGTGACCATCCTTGCCGAGGACATAGTTTTTGACGGCGCTGTATTTGAGAAAGACCTGTCTTTTGAAGTGGCAAAGCCTCTGACAAGGTATACGGTCAACTCGAAGATAATAGACAGCAAAGGGAACATAGTTGATAGTTTTTCTTATGATGTGGCTCCCGGCATGATAGTCAGGCCGGCCAGGATGCATGTTGTCCTAAGCCCGGATCCAAAGTTTGAGATTGCCTCAAGCACATTTGAGCAGGACAAGCCTTTCTTTATTTACTTTGCACCCGGAGCAACGCATGCTCCGCACCACGTGCCCAAGGAATGGGCGGACAAATACAAGGGCAAGTTCGACCAGGGCTGGGACAAGCTGCGGGAGGAGACATTTG
>JAAXVZ010000192.1 GCA_013335235.1 Nanobdellota archaeon
CATATACTTGAACTATATGCCTGCATGAAGGACACCTCATCTGATTGCATTATAGGATCGCCGTTTCTCTCTTCCAGAGGCACCAATGACATCAGCTTTTTCCGGAAGGTTGTAACAACAGTGGCTAACAAGATCTACTCATTGCTCCTTGGCCAGAAAATAACAGGCATAACAGGTATATTCAAGCTATACCGGCTAAAAGCGCTCAGCTGTATGAAGCTTACGAGCAAAGGCTATGAAATCAACACAGAGATACTTTTCAACCTCATAAAAGACAAGAGGAAGATAACAGAGATTTATGTCCCTCTTGGAAGGAGGATGCATGGCAAGTCTAAGATGAACATACTTAAGGAAGGGACCAACCATATCAAGCTATTGTGCTCAATATTCCTATGGAAAATAAAGAGAAGATAGGTGGAGCGGTAAGCATAGACACTGACTCTGTTGATATGTATTACAAGTCAATATATGGCAAGGAAATCAGAGAGAATAATATCACTTATGGTGTCCTGATTCCAAGATTCCTCGAAATCCTAAGGAGGAAACAGATAAAGGCCACTTTTTTTATCATTGGTAAGCATTTAAAGAATAGAAAAAACCAGGAAATCCTGAGGCAGGTAGCCAAGGAAGGCCATGAGCTGGCAAACCACACATACAGCCATCCTAAGAATTTCTCATCTTTAACAAAGGAGCAGAAGGAACAAGAGATTGCTGCATGCGAAGATATTATCTATAAGCACATCGGTGTAAAGACTGTAGGATTCAGGGCGCCAGAATGGGATATCGACGATGAAAGCATCCAGATACTGGAAAAAAGAGGATATCTGTATGATTCTTCTCTATATCCTAGCTTGTTTGGCATTATGAATTCTGTATTTCAGCTGATCAGACGCCATAAAGCAAAATTTGATTTTAGGGTTCTCCAGTATCCATTGGAAGCATATCATCCTTCTGCAACAGGCCTTGGGAGAAAAGGGGATTTGAATATCATAGAATTCCCCGTCAGCGCAGTGCCTGTCTTCAGGCTGCCATTCCACGGAACATTCTTATTCTGGACAAGGTCCATGGGGTTATTCCGCTGTTCCCTGAACGCAATAGCAAGGAAAAATCAGTCATTGAATTATATCCTGCATACATTAGAGCTACTGGATGACGATACCTTCCCAGACCTGAAGCATCCAAGCCTGTCGCTTCCGCTGAAGGCAAGGCAAGGAATTTACATGGAGATATTGGATGAGATGAAAAAGAGATACAAGCTTTCCACAATTAAGTCATGCCTCTTGAATAATGAGGGTTTGCGCATATGAGAAATGTGGCAGTCATAGGAGGCGGGCTGACAGGCCTTACGTGCGCATATAGGTTGATCCAAAAAGGGTTTGCTGTCGATGTCTTTGAGTTGCAGGATGCGCTTGGAGGGCTATGCCGCAGTTTCAGCTTTCACAACGAGAAAATACCCTATTCACCTCATCAGTTCTTCAGGCAGGATTTATACCTGCTAGGCTTGATTAATGAATTCTCGTTGCCGATATACTGGGGCACATCTGTCGCTGCCATATATGATGGGAACACCAACAGGTCTTTCAGGCTCACCAGCCCAACAGACATACTTAATTTTAGCATACTTTCGCCTATTGACAGATTAAAGCTGGGATTGTTTGCAGCAAGGCTCAGGCTTGCAAAGATTACAGGGGAAAAATACAATAACTTATCCAGGGAAAACGCAGCATCCTGGCTCAGGAGAGAGACAAATGATACTATATGCAGGAATTTCTTTGAACCGCTATTATTCAATAAATTCTCCATCCCTCTTGCGCATCTGTCTGCGGAATGGATTGCAACCCGGCTTAGGGAAGAACTAGGGACAGGAAGGGTATGGGGATATATAGATGGAGGCATGCAATCCCTGATAGATGAGCTGGAATCTAGGATATCCCTTCATAATAAGATATATACTTCTTGCTCTGTCAGGAAGATACAAATTGAAAGAAGGCAGGTCAGGGCTATAGAATTTGTGCAAGGCAAGAAGCTAGAGAAAAAGAAGTATTCTGCTATTGTAAGCACTGTTCCGATTCCACAGCTTCTTTCCGCAGTGGATTCTTTTCCTGCAGATTTTCAGTCAAGGATGTCCAGCATAGATTATTCACCATATATAGGTGCTGTGATATTATGCAGCCAGAAGCTGACAAAATACCATGTCTCTTATTATGTCAACTCAGATATTGGCGGCATAAATGAATTCACAAATTTTTACAGGAGGCACGAGAAACATATCATCTATGTTTTCAAATACCTTAATAATTCTGACAGGTTGTGGGACAAAGATGACATCAGCATTGAAGCAGCCTACAGGAATACTTTATTCAGGGCTTATGGTCAATTCAGGATAGACAGGATGCTCATTGTCAGGGAGAAATATGCTTCTCCTGTCTTTGGCATCAATTACCCGCAGGCAGTCCCGCCCATCGTCACTCCTATAAAAGGGCTTTACCTAGCAGGTATGTTCTCAGTATATCCTAAGGAGAGAAACCTTGATTCTGCTGTGATGGCAGGAGAGAAAGCAGCAGAGATTATAGCTAAATATAACTAGTATGTATTTCAAGACTAGACTGCAATCTTTCAGTTCATGAAGAGAGGAACAGGCAGAGCAGAAATTGTGCCGCTAACAACCTAAACATATTCAAACGGCTTTGTCGCAAGCCCTACTCTTTCCAGGACTGAATAATTCTTGTCCTCCAGATACCCAATCAACGCTGCACGCTCTTGGCTGGTCCTGGTGAAGGCAACCATCAGGTCACCTCCTCCGTAACCGACAAGGCCGGCTATGAATGCCCCTTTCGCCTTAAATTCATATATCATTCGGGTCAATCTCTCAGGCTCTATTTCTGCGCCCGAGAGAGTCCCTAATTCCCTTCTGATATACCATGAGCGCTCCAGATGATATTTTACTTTTTCAAGGCTATTCTCTTCAAATGCTGTCTTGAGCCTGAGGTTCTCGACATTATAATCGCGCATCAGGCTAAGGTATCTTTCTGGCTTCGCTTTTTTCCATGCAAGGACTTTTTTTATGAGCCTCTCAGGAGGGGTGCCTTTTCCCATGAGTATGAATACCGGGTTTAGCATATCTGTCCAGTCATAAGGCTCTTTCAGCACGTCTGTCCTTGATTTCACAGCGTCATTTATGCTGGCTATCTGGCCAAAGGAATCAGAGAGGAAAAACTGGCTGCCATAGCATGTGCATGACAGATCGTAGCCATCGCTAGGCTCGCCATGTGTCTTGTAATGGCTGTATCTTGCCAGCTTGTATATAAGGTCACGATCATCAACCTCATGCAGTTTCAGTATGGCCGCTATTGTCGATATCGTTGCTGCGGCGCTTGTGCCGAACATGGATTTCTCAGAGTCGATATTTATCTCTTGGTCATTGGAAGTTGTCAGCCTGATGTCTTTCACGCTTTTACCTGTTGTGCTCAAATATAAGTAAGCGACCTCGACAGCGGATTTTACGAACCGGAAATATTCAGGTTCGTAAAATATC
>JAAXVZ010000193.1 GCA_013335235.1 Nanobdellota archaeon
AAACACATGCGCGCCTTTTTTAGTAAGTTTCTTCTCAGGTATCTTTTTTATGATATTCATGGGAGATACAAACGTCTTTCCAGAGACCATGACATTTACAGTCTTTCCTTTATTAATTGCATCAATCAGGCCAGACATTATTTTCTTATTAGGGTAAAAATACCATGACCTCAGATACATCTCTCTCCTTGCACCGGCGACTATAGATAGTATCCTCTCCAGGATATCGTCTTTTTTCTGGGGCACCTTTAGCAAAAACGTGGCATCGCCTATCTGTATGCCGCCTGAATAGTAATTTTCAAATCGCGCATCCTTCAGGTATATTTTATCATTGCTCAAGTCAAGGAAGTAGTCGAATACATTATGGAGCCTGTCTCCGATGTCACCTATTATCAGCAGGTTTGTATCTTCTATCTCCAGGAAAGCGTCAGAGATATTTGATCCTCCTGTCAGCAGTATCTTATCATCGATGCTGCAGAATTTGCAATGCATCCTGTTGAATAGAGGGATAGGTTTTTTCTTCTGGTAGAACTGGACAACCTCGACACCATTGGTACGCAGGCCTCTTATCATTTCAGCATTCTGCCTGCGCAACAGCGCAGATGTCCCTACTTCCCCTAATGTGTCCATCATCAGGCGGACCTGGACACCTTTCTTTCTTTTAGCGATAAGGACCTCATTGATCTTATCTGTGACTGTGCCATGCTCATAAGTCAGGTAGACCATGGATATCTTGTCCTTTGCTGTCTTTAATCTCTTTATCAGCTCAGGATAGAAAATTTTTGGGCTATTGAAGACAGAATACTTGTTCATGATTAAATTGCTTAGCGCTCCAGATATTAATTCTTTTCTTTAAAGGATGCAATTACGCAGTTTAAAGCAATAGATT
This sequence comes from Nanobdellota archaeon, assembly GCA_013335235.1. Lineage (GTDB taxonomy): Archaea > Nanobdellota > Nanobdellia > Woesearchaeales > GW2011-AR15 > JAAXVZ01. Next base: position 890 of record JAAXVZ010000193.1, read on the forward strand.
ATATACCTACTAAGCATAACCGAAGCCATGCCACGAAAGATAATCCTTGTGAAACCGGGCATACCTACAATAGAGGGTGCAGGAGTTCATCTCTTCAGGGCTTTTTCATATGAAGAGACAAAACTGACAGACCCATTTTTGCTCCTTGACCATTTCCATTCAAAGGACAAAGAAGATTATATGGCAGGATTCCCATGGCATCCTCATCGGGGGATAGAGACTGTCACTTACATCCTCAGTGGCAAGGTCGAGCATGGGGATAGCTTAGGCAATAAAGGCATGATCTCAGAGGGTGATGTGCAGTGGATGACAGCTGGCTCCGGGATAATACACCAGGAGATGCCGCAGAAATCAAAAGAGATGAATGGCCTGCAGCTTTGGGTCAATCTTTCAAAGAAAGAGAAGATGTGCGAACCCAAATATAGGAGCATAACACATGAGGATATACCAGAAAAAAAGGCCAAGTTCGGCTCTTTCAAGATAATAGCTGGGGAGTTTTGTGGAAGCACAGGCCCGGCAAAAGACCTTATTTTGGATATCACATACCTTGACATATCTCTTGATGGAAAAAAAGAGCTGGTTTTGAGGCCAAAGAAAGGTTACACCGTATTCATATATGTCCTTGATGGCGTGTTGGAGATACAGAAGAAGATAATCTGCAGCAGCAACCTGGCAGTCTTTGATAAGGGAGAAGGAGATATAATCATCCAGTCTGAAAGAAATGCGCGCTTCATCTATGCCTCAGGCCCACCATTAAATGAGCCTATTGCATGGCATGGCCCAATTGTCATGAACACTGATGAAGAGATCAGTGTGGCATTAAGAGAGATGAGAAAAGGAACATTCATAAAACATAAGATAAAGAAAACAGATTAAACTGTCTAGTCAGGCATGTCCTGGCATCCGCATCCTGTCTCATCTGAAAAAGAGACTTGCCAATCCTCGCATTGCCAGATACCCATCCTGCTGCATTCTTCTGGACTCTTGGATAGGTATTGCCTTGATCCTTTTGGCCTGGCCAGGCATTCACCCGGAGTATAGCTAATCACCATTTCGCTTGCGCATGCCCCGCACTTATTGCCATATGTGACACCATCATCACCGCAGACAGGCGCATATTCCAGCGTGCACATAGTAGCTTTCTTTTCTTCTTCTGTGCAGATATTTCCCTGCACGCTATCGACAGCACATTTCCCGCCATGGCATCTCCCCTCTACTAAGCACATCATCTCGCAAGCCATCGAGACCTCTGGTATGCTGTCCTTATAGGCTTTATTCACAGCAACGAAATCGCAGCAGCTCCCTATGCTGACTAAGATACAGTCAGAGTCAACTGAACATCCATACATGTTTTCATCTATCACTTCTGTGTACGCATTGCCGTTTGCAGTGCATCTCCTGGGAGAGCTTTCCTGTATAGGGTTTCCGGCAGCTGCGCAGCTATTGAAATCTGTTATATCTGGCGCTTTTGGGGCGCAGGCAGCCAGCGCTATTATCAAAGCAAATGCGAAAAACACTGTTTTTTTCATGGTTTCACCTTTATCTATATGAATAAACTCACTATAAAAATATTTCTAGCTGTTTTCTTTAACTGCCGGCACAAGGTTTTTATGGCAAATCAGTTTCTATGGCATCATGCCAACAAAAGTCAATGCATCACACATCCTTGTGAAGACAGAGCAAGAAGCCACCGCAATAAAGTCTGAACTTGATTCAGGCAAGAGTTTTGAAGAGCTGGCAAAAGCAAAATCTACCTGCCCCTCAGGAAAAAATGGAGGAAGCCTTGGCTGGTTTACTCATGGCCAGATGGTAAGAGAGTTCGAGAAAGCGGCATTCTCGATGAAAAAAGGGCAGGTCTCTTCTCCTGTGAAATCCCAGTTCGGATGGCATATAATTAAAGTAGTAGATACTTGGGGATAATGGGATTGAGTCAGGAGTTCCATAGATATGATCGGCACATTATTTGATACGATGCTTGCGCAGCCGTCTTTTTTCCCAAGGTTTTTTGGGCTGCTGGCTTTCTTCTTCGCGGGCCTGACTTTAGAGATTGGGATCTTTAGGAGACAGCTCTTCTCAAGATTTCCTAGGACCTTGGTTATAAAGGTACATTCTATTATCGGTCTCTTTGCTTTAGTATTTTCAATAATGCATATTATTGCAGTCTTTAAAGATGCAGAGGGTTGGGCTGAAAGTCTCAGCATCTGGCAGGCCTTATTTCCGGATTTTTCAGGCACACTTGAGATAAGCATTTCATTGGGCCTGATAGGCCTTTATATGTTGATAATAACAATACTCTCAGGCGCCTTATTCACTTGGATTTCAAAACGCCTTGGTCATAAGGTATGGCTCATGATACATCGCGGGTCTTTTGTATTCTATCTGCTAATATTCTTTCATGCGCTCCGGATAGGCACAGATTTCTCAAATCCCTATTTTGTTGTTTTTTTCGGACACGTGATAATCGCTTTTTTTGGCTATATCTTGCTGAGGGCAGTGCCGATAAGATTAAAAGAGCGACTGACAGGCATCTTCAAAAAAAGAGAATGATAAGAAAGCGGATGCGTTCATCCTTGTCTTAAACCAAGCCCTTCTGCTTTTTTACTCAGAACTGACCGCAT
>JAAXVZ010000194.1 GCA_013335235.1 Nanobdellota archaeon
CGATAAATAAGATGGATATAATTCTTGAGAGCGCATGGAACACTAAGATTGAGAATATGTATGTCTCAGGCCAGCTTTTCGATGGAGATAAGAAAATCAAGGATTTCAAATCTGTATCCTCGGATCTGAGCCCATGGGAAAAGAAAGGTGTTGAGGCATATGTGGACACAAAAGGCCTGGAAGCTAAGACCTATCGAATGATGCTCACCGCTTTCTATGAAGGAGCTTCCACGACAGCAGAAGGTGAGGCTAACATAAGCCAATCGACATCAGCTGTTGTTGTCGAAGAGATTCCTGGCCAGTTCAAGCTCCAGATGCCAGAACTCAATATGATGTCTATCCTTATGTTCCTGCTTTTCATATTTGTCCTTGTCAACCTATATCTTGTATTCACACTGGTCAGGTCCAAGAAGAAGCAGAAGATAGACCCTGCTGTCCTGGAGTCTGTCAAGGCATTGAAAGCGAAGTACAATGATGCCTATATCAAGGATACCATGATGAAAAAAGGCTGGTCAGAAGAGGCTATAGACCAGATATTGAAAGAGCTAAGATGAAAAGGATTGCAATTCTAGGTATTGTGGCAGCATTTGTGATTATCACTGTATTCATGGGTGTCTACATATTATACATAGTCAAGAGTCCAATCTCACTGGAGATGCATGGTGAGGTCAGTGACAAGATCGGCTTCAACCTTGATGCTGATGCGATCAAGTTCGGGAAGCTATTTCCGGGAGCGACATCAAGAAGAGCCATAAACCTTACCAATTCTTACCAATATCCAATCTATTTCAGTGTGAGGCTATCAGGAGACATAGCCAAGTATGTTTCAGTATCCCAGAACGAGGGCAGGCTTGAGCCTTCAGAAGTCAGGTCGCTGACATATTATTTTTCACCTTCAAAGTCAACAGGATTCGGGAATTATTCAGGTGTCACTTCAATCCAGATTTCAAGAGTTATTTTTCCTTAAGGCAAACCTATAAAAACATATTTCCATATAGCAATAAAAATGATATATATTGGATCAGACCACGGCGGATTTCGTTTGAAAGAGAAGATTAAGGAATACCTTTCCAAGAAAAAAATCGCATTTGTAGATCTCGGCAATGAGATACTAGATCCTAAGGATGATTATCAGACTTATGCTTTCAGGGTCGCAGAGGCTGTTGCAAAGGAAGAGACGAGGGCAAAAAAATGGGAAAGGAGATCGAAGGGAATACTTCTGTGCAGGTCATCTGCCGGTGTTGTCATAGCAGCGAACAAGGTGAAGGGGATACGCGCAGCAGCAGCTGTTGATGTGAAAGCAGCAAAGCACGCAAGGCAGCATAGCGATGCAAATATAATTGCTATTGCTGGGGATTGGACAACTCATGCGCGCGCGCTGAATATTGTCTCAGCCTTCCTTAACACAGATTACGGGAAGGAAGAGAGGCACGAGCGAAGGATAATGGGGATTGTACGATATGAAAAGCAGCATTAGGATTTCCGCATCTATTCTCTCTGCGGATTTCGGCAAGCTGAATTCTGAGATACAAGAGGTAGAGCCTTTCGTAGATATGCTGCATGTTGATGTCATGGACGGCCATTTTGTCCCGAACCTGACTATCGGGCCGGCAGTTGTAAAGTGCATCAATACAAAGCTTCCGGTTGATGTCCATCTCATGATATCTGATCCAGGAAAGTATGCCCCGGAATTCTCAGGGCACTGCCAGATGATCTCTTTTCATGCAGAATTATTCTCCAGGGAAAAGCTTGCGGCCATGGTGAAGCAGACAAAAAAACTCGGGGTAAAGGTAGGGCTTGCGCTGAATCCGGACAAGCCCATCTCGCTGCTTGAGCCTGTGATTGACAAACTGGATTATATCCTTATAATGAGCGTATTCGCCGGTTTTGGAGGCCAGAAATTCATTCCTGAGACCATAGAAAAGATAAGGGCACTAAGGGCTCGAGGGTTTTCAGGGGATATAGAAGTGGACGGAGGAATAAATCCTGATACAATACACCTGGCTTATGAAGCCGGAGCCAATATATTTGTGGCCGGGAACGCCATATTCGGACAGGCTGACAGGAAAAAAGCAGTGAGGCTGCTAAGGCAATCCCTTATGCACTAGCGCTTTTCCGGCAGGCTTAAGATTTATAAGCATAATCCACATTGTACACTCTATGAAATCGCTTGATATAAATGGCATCAAGATAAGATGGCTAGGTCACGACGGCTACAGATTTGAGTTTGACGGGAAGATAATGCTGATTGATCCCTTTGAGACAGCAGAGACAGAGAAGGCAGATATCATCCTTGTGACTCATGGCCATTATGACCATTGCTCTATCGCAGACATACAGAAGCTCACAAAGAAAGAGACACTTATTGCAACAACACCTGACACCACTAGCAAGTTCTCCGGGAAAGTGCAGGGAGGAGTGATTAAGCTGGTCAAGCCAGGGGACTCTTTTGAGCACCTTGGGATTAAGATTGCAGCTGTGCCTGCATATAATATAAACAAGCCATTCCATCCCAAAGAGAACCTGTGGGTTGGCTATATATTCACGATCAAAGGTATTAGGTTCTACCATGCAGGAGATACAGATTATATCCCTGAGATGGCGGACATTTCAGCAGATGTTGTCTTCCTACCTGTATCTGGGACATATGTCATGACAGCAGAGGAGGCGGTCATCGCAGCAAGGAAGATAATGCCTAAGATAGCGATACCTATGCATTACGGAAAAATAGTCGGAACAAAGAGCGATGCAGAGACATTTGCCAAAGGATGCACTTTCTGCCAGGTCAAGATACTGGACTGACTATGGCTGCAATCCTTCCCTAATATTTTTTAGATAATAATGGACAGGCCCGTTTCTGAATGCATCATATACCTCAACTACAGATTCAGTTTCTTTCATCCAGTGGCTTAATATTTTTTTTATATGCCCCAATCCTGGTTCATATTCTGTCCTGCCATGTATCGATTCAGAGTGCAGTATCTCAATTTCTACAGGAAGTCTCACTCCTATTTTTTCAAGATAATATTCTTTTTCCGGCTCAGCCAGATACCTCGTCTCTCCCATGGTTAATGCAATCGCAAGCATAGGTGTCAGAATGCGGCTCGGAGACAGCAGTGCTGTTGTTCCGTGGATTTTCAGATGGAACAAATTAGGGTAAAATCTTTCTGACATAAACCCCATGTATCCGTTTATCTCAGGATCCTCTTTGCACAAAGATATCTCATAATCAGATGGGCTTTGGTCAATAGAAATTGCATCTAGTCCCTCAGGCGATGCACAAGTGATGACTGCTGATCTTCCTTCAGCTATTGCGTATCTTCTTAGAGAGCCATTCCCTGTATGCTCTTCTAATCCCTGTACTGGCTGATAATGCTTTTTTATGAATTGCTCAATTAATGATTCTGCCATTTTCCCTGTCTTATCTATAATATATCCCTGTAGGCCTGAGATGGCAGATTGCCTCCAGGGGAGAGAATTTCTCACTCAGG
>JAAXVZ010000195.1 GCA_013335235.1 Nanobdellota archaeon
GGACAAGGATAATCCTGTTATGCCTGGTCCTATCTTTCAGGTAGGTGAAAGCGCGTTTCAGCTCGGATATGAGTTCTTTCCTCATGGTGCATCTATGTATATGTCAATATCTCTCTTTATAATAGTTTCAGTGTTTGCTCGTATGCCAAAATCAACAGAATCACTTCCTTCAGGAGAGATAAGGTGAAATGTATAGTCCCTGAATCCGTCAGTGTTTTCAAGATAGTATGTATCCATGGCAATCATGCTCCTTATGCTGTCTTTTGTGGTGTACCAGGTGAACACTGCTTTAATTGAGCCGTTTATACATTCGATACAGTTTACAGAGAAGGTATATCTATATTTAGCGCTTTCCGCTATTGGCTCATATTTTGAAGAGCTTATATATGTAGATTCCCCTGGTGTCAACAGCAGGTGCAGGCACTTTGCACCATATCTGCATCCGATGCTGGAATAATGCAATTTCCCTACAAAATCCCAGTCGACAGGGAAGTTCTGTTCAATCTCTTCAAAAGAAGGGTTATCAAACATCAAGAGTCCATACTCCTCCTCATTGCTTTCAGATGCAGGTAGCAAAGTCCTATAGTATGGCGTGAATATTTTCTCAGTTTCATTCCTGGATGTTTCAGCAGGAGTGAAAGGTGCGAAAAAAAGAGAGGTCTCAGATGGCGCATTTTTTAAAAAATGCACCCAACAAAAGGCAATTAGTATCAATACAGATATTTTGGATATCCTGCTTGCTATCTCAATGGTCCTGCAAGCTTCAGCTATTATCTTTTTAGGGTATCTTGCGCGCAGCAATCTTCTTGATGAATCTTCTACGCCGGCAAAGGGATGCCTTCTTAGTAAGAAGGATATAACGTATATCTTTAGGAATATATTTTTCATCTGGTATTATATCGTTGTTTTAGTTATTATAAAAATCTGATGCTGTTGCAGGGCCTGTCCGAAAAGCTGTCGCATTGCGGCCTAGGGAAGTGAATCAGTGCATGCTACCCCTGCATTTTCCGACAGCCATTCTATAATACTGCCTTTGTTTGCAATGAATTAGTCTAGGGGTAGAAAAGTTGAGGGATTGGCGTTTTGTCAGGTATTTTTGTCAGTATCTACGGAATTTCATCTCTATTACAGGACATCTGCATTCTTTTTCTTTGCAGGCCAGTGAGATTGCATAAGACAGGCTTGATAAACCACCATGCAGTCAGGAAAACGGAATTAGGGTGATATTCTCGTTAATAAGAGAAAGATTTAAATAACACAAATTTCTAACTGTATACTAATATGGCAGATTATACATCCCCTTTCAAAACAGGTATAGACTTTCTGGACAGACTCGGCGTATATGAGGTGCTTTTGCCTTTCCTCCTGATTTTCACGCTGGTTTATGCTATCTTGGAGAAATCAAGGGCATTTGGCGTTGAGAACGGTCAGCCAAAGAAGAACCTCAATAGCATGTTTGCATTTGTCACTGCTTTCCTTGTTGTAGCGAGTTCCAGGCTTGTCGCGGCAATCAATGAATCCATTGCCAACATGACCATATTGATGCTTCTTGGCATATGCTTCCTCCTGCTTGCAGGTGTTTTCCACACAGGCGACAAGGAGATGGAGCTTGGTAAGGCCTACAAAGGCATTTTCATGGCAATAATGTTTATCGGCATAGTTTTGATTTTTCTTCATGCTATCAAGACAAATGACGGCACACCCTGGCTCTATTATGGTTGGTTCTTCCTCGTAAGAAACATAGATTCTGGATGGGTGGGTGCAATCATACTTACATTGCTTGTTGTAGGCCTGATGGCATACATCACAGGAAAACCCGGCGGTTCAGGCGGGGAAAAAAAAGAGGGATGATTTACCATGGCATATGAAAACACATTCAAGAACGCATTGATACAACTTGAAGGATTGGGGTTACTTGATGTCCTGCTGCCTTTCTTGTTGATATTTACTTTGGTTTTTGCAGTTCTCCAGAAATCCAGAATACTTGGCCCTGGCCATACAAGCCGGTTCAACACGATAGTTGCTGTTGTGATTTCCCTTGCAGCAGTCATTCCGCATGTAATGAATCCAGGAGGACCTGCAGATGTAGTCTCAATTATCAATAATGCCCTGCCTAATGTTTCATTGCTTATGATTGCATGCTTCATGGCGCTGCTGTTGATTGGCGTGTTCGGAAATGATGTGAACATTGCAGGATCAGGGCTTGCAGGGTGGGTTGTGATCTTTTCGATAATCGCTGTAGGATATACTTTCCTCGCTTCAGCCGGTGTCCTTGATAATCCACCTGCATGGGCTGGGTTCATTGTTGATCCAGAGACAAGATCGCTGCTTGTCGCAGTCCTGGTTTTCGGCATAATCGTATGGTTCATAACAAAAGAAGAGCATCCGCCAGACCCAAGCAAACAGCCATGGTATAAGAACATGGCCGACACATTCTCTGGTGTATACGGGAAGAAATAAAATGGCATCCATCCTAGACATATCATTGATAGGGTATTTCGGTGACATATTTGTCCTTCTTTTCATATTCGCAGCTGCGTATGCGGTCCTGCTGTTTAAGCAGCCATTCGGGCCGAATGCCGGACTGAATGCCTTGCTTGCCGCAGGCATGGCATTGATGTTCATATTCTCCAAGGACGCCATTGCAGTTGTCAAGGATTCTGTACCCTGGTTTGTTGTCATGATGGTTGGGCTGATGTTTGTCTTGCTTGTGACTTCTTCTGTCGGTGCACAGATACCTGCTAGTGTTATGGGCAATCTAGGGACATACATATTGGTGATTGGCATAATTGTCCTTGTGATTAATATATCTCAGCACGTAGGGCAGAGTGCAGGACCATATCTTAACAATGAGAATATAACCCCAGACCAGGTTGTGGCTGGCCAATCAGGGGATGTCGGCTCAGGAAGCTATACACAGAACTTCGGCGCGACACTCTTTCATCCGAAAGTCTTGGCACTGATGCTGATAATAATAATATCTGTATTTGCGGTCCTGTGGATCGGATATGTAGGATAATTCTTGTTTTTTTTCTGTTTCTATAATTATATTCATTGAGTTTTGTTAGGCATTACACGTGATGCAAGAATGACTCTTGGCAGCTTATGCTATTCCTGTGCCTTCGATATAGAACACTACGTTTCCGAAGCAGCAGGCATCCTTATTGTCATTTGCTGCCTTGAATCCATTGACAGAAAGCCTTAGATTGTTTCCTGTGGGAATTTCGCTTGCAGAAGCAGTGCATGTATCTCCAAAGCTGCATACTGTCTCATATCTCCAGCTATGGACACAGGCATTGCCTTTAGCCGCAAAATCTACAGATGAAATCTGCCCATCCCCATTTCCATCATTGACTTCACCACCGACGCAAGTCGGATTAGGATAACCTTTCACTTTCTCGATCTGCTCTTCCTCTGTGAACCAAGGCACAAGCCTGCGATATGGGTCATCTGTGCATTCGCATTCTCCTGG
>JAAXVZ010000196.1 GCA_013335235.1 Nanobdellota archaeon
CATATCTGCTTATAAGCAGATATGTTCTTTCTTGACGCAAGGCTTTCCCTTATATGCATAAGCAGTATCCTGAATTCTTCTTCTTCGTAGGCATTAGCTTTTTTGGGTTGCTCCTGAAAAAATAAAGCAAGGAAAATTGCACAGACTACAAAAAAGGCAAATAATGTGAAAACCCGGTTTTTTGTTTGCATTCCTAAAAAATCAGTATTAAATTGCGTTTATAATGATATTGATACCCACCAGAATCCAGATTTCGCTTAAGCAGACGTGCGTTCTGGAAACCTTTTTAACCTCCCGCCTTTTTATTGCTATTGAATATGGTCGGCATCATCAGTTTCGGCTGCTACATCCCTAAATACAGGCTCAAGGCTGAAGACATAGCAAAGGCAAATGGCTCTTCTAATGATTCTTTTGCAGGTTTAGGTGTCACTGAAAAGAGCGTCCCGGGGATAGACGAGGACACAATAACGATTTCAACAGAGGCTGCTAAGAACGCATTGAACGCCGCTTCAATCGACCCAAAACAGCTTGGGGCGATATTCATCGGAAGCGAGTCCCATCCTTACGCTGTGAAGCCGACAGGAACAGTTGTTGCCCAGGCAATAGGGATGGGAAATAATTACATGACAGCAGACCTCCAGTTCGCATGCAAGGCAGGGACTGCAGGCATGCAGATAATCTATGCAATGGTCAAGTCTGGTTTGATAGAACAGGGAATTGCTGGCGGTGCAGACACTGCGCAAGCTGCACCAGGAGATGCATTAGAGTACACTGCAGCTGCAGGAGGCGCTTGTTTTGTGATAGGAAAAGATCCTGCAGTATCTATCAATGCGACTTTATCTTTCTCTTCTGACACTCCAGATTTCTGGAGAAGGCAGCATGAGAAATTCCCTGCGCACGGCGGCCAATTCACCGGAGAACCTGCCTATTTCCACCACATAACTAGCGCTGCGAAGAATCTTATGGGAAAGGCCGGAACAAAGCCAAGCGACTATACATATGCAATATTCCACCAGCCAAACGGAAAGTTCCCACTCCTTGCCGCATCAAAACTAGGTTTTACAGAATCGCAGATCAAGCTATCGCTTATAGTCACGAAGATTGGCAACACCTATTCTGGCTCATCGCTCCTTGGCCTATGCGCTGTCCTTGAAAAGGCAAAAAGGGGAGACAGGATTATCATGGTGAGTTATGGCTCAGGCGCAGGAAGCGACGCTTTTGATATGACTGTTGAGAAAGCTATCCCTGTTCTGAAAGGGCATACCATACAGGATTATATCCAGGATAAGATATATATCGATTATTCAAGATATCTGAAGTTCACAGGCCAAATATGAGAAAAGTCGCAATAATCGGTGTCGGGATGACAAAGTTCGGCCAGCACTGGGAAAAAGACATGGTGAACCTTGCAGTCGAAGCTGGAACAAGAGCGATCCATGACGCAGGCATACACCAGAAAGACGTGGACGTCCTTTATGGAGGGACGATGTCCGGAGGATTATTTACGAACCAGGAGCACCTTGGAAGCATGCTTCCGGATTATCTCGGTTTCAAGAACATCCCTAGTGTCAGGGTAGAAGCAGCCTGCGCATCAGGAGGCCTCGCGCTAAGGCAAGGTTATATTGATATTGCCTCTGGTGCACATGACATAGCTGTTGTCGGCGGTGTCGAGAAGATGACTGATGTCGGTTCGCATTCTGTCACAAAGGCGCTTGCGACAGCTGCTGATTACGAAAGGGAAGCAGCCTTTGGGGCAACATTTCCGGGATTATATGCAATGATGGCAAGGCTCCACATGCACAAGTTCAAGACAACTGAAGAGCAGCTTGCTGAGGTTGCAGTGAAGAACCATAGGAACGCGATGCATAATCCCTATGCGCAATTCCACAAGCAGATATCTGTGTCTGATGTTTTGAAGTCGCAGTATATAGCAGACCCGCTCAAGCTCCTTGACTCTTCGCCAATCAGCGACGGCGCAGCTGCAATAGTTCTTGCATCAGAGGAAACCGCAAAAAAGCTTTGCGATACCCCTGTGTGGATTGCCGGGTCTGGCCATGCCACAGACACAATCAGCTTACATGACAGGGAAGATCTATTGACATTGAATGCCACAGTAAAGGCTGCAAAGCAGGCTTACACCCAGGCAAAACTTTCATATAAGGACATCCAGCATGCAGAGGTCCATGACTGCTTTACCATAGCAGAGCTATTGGCGATAGAGGATCTTGGATTTGCAGCAAAAGGCGCATCTGGGAAATTTATCCAGGAAGGGAATACCTCAATCGGCGGAAAGATACCTGTCAACACCTCTGGCGGACTGAAGGCAAAAGGCCATCCAATAGGCGCAACAGGAGTCGCCCAGGCAATAGAGGCAGTATTGCAGCTCAGAGGAGATGCAGGTAAGAGGAACACTGGCGCTGAGACTAGCCTCGCACATAATGTCGGCGGAAGCGGCGGGACAGCGCTTGTCCACATATTCACGAGGGAGAAAAGATGACTGTACCGAAGACCTGGAGACGCATACCTGAGTTATACAATCTTCAGGGGACCAAGTGCAAAAGCTGCTCTGCCTTATTTTTCCCCGGAAGGGAAGTCTGCGTGAAATGCGGCAGCATATCACTCGAACCCTATCGGTTCCAGGGCAAAGGGAGGGTCGTAACATTTACTATAATACGATCTCAGATATCTGACCCCGAGGGAGAAAATATAGACATCCCTGCAAGAGAGATACCATATGTACTGGCAATTGTTGAGCTTGCTGAAGGTCCGATGCTGACATGCCAGATTGTAGACACGCCAGAGAAGGATGTGTTCATAGGCAAGCAGGTCGACATGGTCTTCAGGAAGATTGTTGAGAAAGGCAAGAGAGGCGTGATACAGTATGGCTACAAATTCAGATGATCTCAGGCAGCTTGAATCGTATGGAGACGATGCTCCAAAAAAAAGAAGAGAATTCCTGAAGCAAAAAATAGGTGCTGATCTTGATTCTGTAAGTAAAGGCATCCTTAGGCCAAGCGGATGCAAGGCAAATATAGAGAACATGATTGGCTCTGCGCAGGTTCCGATAGGTGTTGCTGGCCCAATCAAAGTGAAGGGAGGATATGCAAAAGGTGATTTCTTCATTCCCCTTGCGACAACAGAAGGCGCACTAGTCGCTTCTGTGAACAGAGGCTGCAACGCAATAACTGCTTCTGGTGGCGCTTCTGTTTTGATAGTGAAAGAAGGCCAGACGCGCTCTGTCCTTTTCAAGGCAGACGACCTCGATTCTGTGAGCACATTCTTATCTTATCTAGATAAGGACATAGAAAGGCTGAAGAGAGCAGGAGAAGAGGACGAGCCATACATCAATATAGTTGATATTGTACCTTATGTTGTTGGTTTGAATATCTGGCTACGGGTTTCTGCGAAGACAGGAGATGCCATGGGGATGAACATGGTGAC
>JAAXVZ010000197.1 GCA_013335235.1 Nanobdellota archaeon
AGCATTTCATTGTCTTCCTCTACAGGCACATGGTTGTCTTTCCGCTTATCACTTTTGTCTGGTTCCTGGTGATTGCCGGGTTCATGCTGTTTATCGCAAAGAGCAGGGACACAGCCCAGATACTCTTGATGTCCATGGTAGTCATCGCTGTGTCAAGGATGACAGCATACTATAATGAGGATCTATCCAAGGATGTGGCGAAACTGATACCGCTGACGCTTCTTGCGCTTTTCATTGTCGATCCGGCGTATTTTTCGTTGGATGCGACACTCGCAAAATTCGCTGCCATGCCAAGCAGCATCCACCTTGTATTGCAGTACTTGATATTCATCGTGCTGCTGGAATTGATATTGAAGATGGTAAGTTTCCTATTTCCAACGATGGATGATATAAAGCCAAGCAAAAATTAAGAAAAAGCCTAATTCTTTTTACCTATTACTTTTACTCCGCCCATGTACGGCCATAATACCTTAGGCACGTTAAAACTGCCGTCCTCGTTCTGGAAGTTCTCCATGATCGCGACAATCGCCCTGGATGTCGCAATCGCTGTCGAGTTTAGCGTATGGACGAATTTCCTGTCATTTCCCTCTTGATACTTGATGCCGAGCCTCCTGCCCTGGTAGTCTGTGCAGTTTGAGCACGAGACAACCTCGCGGTATTTCTCCTGGGATGGCATCCACACTTCGATGTCATACTTCTTTGCTGCAATTGAGCCTATGTCTCCGGTGCATATATTCACGACCCTATATGGCAGCTCGAGGCCTTGGAAGACCTCTTCAGCATTTTTCAGAAGCTCTTCGTGGATCTTCCAGCTGTCTTCCTGTTTGCAGAAGACAAACTGCTCTACCTTGTTGAAAGTGTGGACCCTGAATATCCCTTTTGTGTCCTTGCCGTGGCTGCCGGCTTCTTTCCTGAAGCATGGCGAGACTCCCGCATAGTTCAAAGGCAGTTTCTTTATGTCGACGTCCTCTTCCATGTGATATGGGCCTATGGCGTGCTCGCTTGTGGCAATCAAGTAGAGGTCTTCATTATCTATCTTATACATGACTTCCTCGAAGTCGCCCATCATGGTCATCATCTCATACGGCTTCCTCTTCACCATGTATGGCGGTTCCATGAGCACGAATCCCTTATTATGCAGCAGATTGAGGGAATACATCAATAGTGCATAGTCCAGCATCACCAATTCTCGTTTTAGGTAATAGAACCTTGCGCCAGAGACATCTCCTGCTTTCTTTGTGTCAGCGAGGTCAGAAGCCTCTAGTATGTCTACATGGCTTTTCAAGGTGAACTTGGGCTTGACCTTCTTGCCCCATTCTTTAACTGTCTGGTTCTGTGTATCGTCAATCCCGACAGGCACAGACTCATGGAGTATATTTGGGAGGACTGTCATTATGGCCTTTACCTTGTCCTGGAGGTCCAGCGTTATTGCCTCTTCCTGCCTGATCTTTTCAGGTATGTCTTTCACTATCTTCAGTTTATCGTCAGCAGGCTTCCCGCTCTTCTTGAGCTGGGCTATCTCCTGCGACAGCGTGTTCCTCTGGCTCCTGAGTTTCTCCTGCTGCTGGAGGGACTCGCGCCATCTCCTGTCCAGCTCAATCACTTCCTCAAGTTTCTTGAGAAGGTCAGGCTTGTTCCTCTTCTGGAGGTCTTTTCTTATGATGTCCGGGTTTTCCCTAACTAAACGTATGTCAAGCATGATATCACCTTTCAGGCAGAAAAAGAAAGCTTAGCTTAAAAGGTTTTGGAGAAAGAATAAACTACTGTTTAGTAATAATTTATATATAACTTATGTACAAACACGCTTTCATGGACAACAAATTTACTGGGACTTCACTTATTGAGCAAATAATCGCGCAAAATAAAGGGACAATCGAAGCTGATAAAATCAGGTTTGGTTCAAATGAGATGTGGATTGAGGCACATTATCATGATGGAAGACTGATAGATGTAGAAGCAGGATTACATCTTGAAATGGTCGAGAAACCAAACTTGTCTCAGGGAGAGATACTCGATCTTTTTAAGCAGCTGGGCGGACAAAGAGTCATGTTCGATTATATCGGGCCTGGATTTTTGACAGCATCCAAATATGTTATTGTTTCACCTGAAAGTACTACTGTGCATTATGGATACGCAAAAGGATTTACAAAAGAAAAGATTACAGTTGAGCATGAAGAGGACATCAAAAATCTGCCTGTGCTTAAGGATGCACTTGATTTCTTAGGTATCCCCTCTTTTTTAGATGGTGCAACGCTTACTCTCCAAGATACACAGGGCAGAAATATCTCTCTGGAAACCCAATCTAGGCTGTATGCAATGATGGCCCGTAAGGAAATTGATTTTGTTATAGATTCGTCTCAGGTAACTGGGGACACATTATATCATCCAACGGTTATTGTAGTGTATTCACCGGATAAAACTACAATAAGAGTCGATGATACAAATACAGCTTACCTCGACAAGTTTATGGGATGGGCAAAACAAAGATGCGGTTATGATCCGATGCAGCATCAGTGGACTGCCAAGCGATAAGCCATTTTTTGTTTTTTGAATTATGCCTAACCCTTTGCATACTGCCTGGGAGTTTGGCAATATCTTAATATGCATATTTCAACCTGCAGGAACCTCAAGGCGAATCACATGAAACTCACAGACCAGCTCCTTGCAAACATCGGTTGGGCGAAATTCCCAGGTAAGACTATATTAAAAAAGGACATAGAATGTGGTCCTGATGTCCCTCATATAATGTATTCTTTGTTTTATGGAGATTTTATAGCGCCTGTCACCCCTCTTGAAAAAGAGGTCTATTCACTGTATAGTCGCCCATTTAACCATAGTCTAGATCATGCTGTCAGGTTCCCTGACACTAAGACCACAGTCTTGAGCTATCTTCTAGGAGGCATGTATGATTATGATCCTCATCTGACAATGTCTGTTACAGACAGGTTCAAGAATGACAAGGGGTTAGGCTATGTCAAATGGAGCAGAACGCCAGAGATGCAGATATTTGACAAGCATTGCCCAAGCCATGTTGTCGGGGCAAGCTTCGGGTTCATCAGGCAGAAAGGGGATTGTTTAGAGAAGGTATCTGGCACTGTCAAATTCAATGGAAGTGGAACTGCGACTCTTAGGCTTGATGATGAAAGGTTCCAGGTAGAGACTCCTGAAGGTCTTGCAGCATATCTTGAATCAAGAGGGATGGAAGTTGGTGATACAGAAGTGTCTCAAATTTATTGCGAAGGAGGTATTACACTAGAGGCTCTTGACCAAAGAGTGCTTGCAGAATCTACTGATTATAGGGCAACACCTCTTAAGGCATATTTTGATAATACCAATACCTGGTGGGGAGATAGGGTTGCCCCTCTTAAGGGCACAGACTACAGCATACCCTTTGAGGACCTCCTCCAAAGAGAG
>JAAXVZ010000198.1 GCA_013335235.1 Nanobdellota archaeon
TTGGGGCTTGCCCTATTGGTGAAAGGCTCGGATATATTCGTGAATGCAATCTCGCGCCTTGCGAAGAGGATAGGCATATCTGATTTCATAATAGGGCTGACAATTGTTGCAATAGGTACTTCTGTCCCAGAGCTTGCGAACACAATCATCTCTTCAGTCAAAGGATACAATGAGATAATAATCGGAAATATCGTCGGAAGCAATGTTATCAACATCACCCTTCTCCTGGGGCTCTCTGCTATATTGGGGAATATCAAGATAAAGAAAGAAGTTATAGAGAGAGATGGTTACCTGGTCGTGTTTGTTTCTTTCCTCTTCTTCCTATCGATCCTGTTCTGGAGGATAAAGCGGCTGGAGGGATTCATGCTGCTGACGCTGTACGCCGCATATCTCCTGTTCCTATTCAAGTCGAAGAGAGTCTTCTGGGAACAGAAGTTCTCAGAGTTCTTCACCTATTATATGAAATTCCAGTTTGTCGAGACAATAAAGCAGTTCAAGGAGAAAACACAGAATCACCGTAAGATTGATGCGCATCTGTCTAATGCTATCCGCAAGCATAGGAAAGGGCATATCACAAGGAGGATACTCAGGGATTCCTTCATTGCAATCATCAGCCTGATCGCTCTTGCGCAGGGCTCGAACATGGTAGTGAACCAGGCAGTTGCATTAGCTGCAAGATTCAATATCTCGCAGACTATAATTGCGACAGTCATAATAGCCACAGGGACGACGCTTCCAGAGCTAACGGTTTCTCTTACTGCGGCAAGGAAAGGCTTCAATAATATTGCTGTCGGAAACCTTCTGGGAAGCAATATCGCCAACATCTTGCTGGTGATAGGCATAGGTGCAGTCCTGAGGCCCATACAGGTTGCGAAGGTTGCCATGTTCTTCTCGATACCTTACCTGATGTTCGTATCCTCGTTTGTCCTCTACCTGATCAAGCAGAAGCAGGAGGTGTCAAAGACCTCGGGAATAATCTTGTTGGTGCTTTATATGATATTCATGGCAACAAACGCTATATTGTCGCAGATAAATTTTTCTTGAGAGATCAAACAGCTTGAGAATCAAAGCTTTTCAACAATACTTTTCAGATGGGTATCTGCTAATTCGCTAATATCAAACTCAGGAGGAGCTGGCTTTCCAGCGCGCTCATAATAATGTGATTTGTCTGTCGGAGCGACATAGTAATGTATGTTCTTCTCGAAATTGATGAGCTTCCAGACTGTATAATCCTCACCGACATATCTTCCGATAATCCCATTCGGAATCAGGATTTTTCCGCCACCTAGTGTTGCGTCTATCACAAGCTGCGGCGTTGCAAAGCCGGAAGTATGGCCTCTGATATTATCTATTATCTCCAAGCCCTTTTCAACAGTTGTCCTGAAGTGCGATGTCCCTGTGACTGGGTCGCAGAGATAGATGTAGTATGGCCTGATGCCCATTGAAAGCAGCCTTATGGAAAGCTCTTTCATTGTCGCAGGATCATCATTCACGCCCTTCAGTAGGACAGACTGGTTTCCAAGCGGGCTTCCGGCAAGGAGTAGTCTATGGCATGCTTCAGCAGCCTCTTTTGTGCATTCTTTTGGGTGGTTGAAATGCGTGTTTACAAATACAGGTTTTCTCCTGCCGTCAAAATCTCTCATGTTGAGTTTACGCAGTCCTTCTGCAAATTCCTCTGTCACCCTCTGGGGCAGCGTCACAAGGTTCCTTGTCCCAAGCCTCATCATATCTATATGAGGTATGTCCTGCAGGTCCTGCACTATACGGAATAATCTTTCATCAGACTGTGAGAGCGGGTCTCCGCCAGAGATGACGACATCCCTGACCTCAGGATGGCTCCTGATATAATCTATGCACAGGTCTATCTGTGTGCTTGTGGCGGCAGACGCAGGGTTAGACACTTTCCTCTTCCTTGTGCAGTGCCTGCAGTAGACAGGACAGTTATGTGTCGTATACAATAATACCCTGTCAGGATATCTGTGTGTCAGGCCGGCAACAGGCATGTCATGCTCTTCAGAAAGCGGATCCTCGAAATCATCGACATTCTTCAATAGCTCTCCTTCCTGGGGGATGCACTGCTTCCTTATTGCATCATCTGGATTGTTCTCATCTATCAATGAAATGTAATAAGGTGTGATGCCCATGAGGAACTCTGGGGACTGCAGCGCATTCTCTTCTCCTTCTGTGATATTTATTATGTTCTTCAGATGTGCAGCCTTGGTCACTCTGCTGGCTTGCTGCCAGTGCCAGTTGTTCCAATCTGATTCAGGGATGCCCGCCCAGAACAAGTGCTTTTTTGTTATCGGAAATGCCATTTCAACAATTGATTTTCAGTTATTTTGGAACTTTATAAATCTGATGTTATAAGAAAATATATGATGCATTATCTGTATGCGGAAAGCTGCAACATGCATCTGTTTTTTTTATCAAGAGACATATAGGTAAACAATATAAACCAACTTAAAATGACAAGATACTATGCGCAAGGCAGACCTGGCAGCGATGCTGATTTCTATCTTCATAACCCTGATGCTAATAGAAGGTGTTTCATTCATGATACTGGGCAGCAGGCAGTCTCCTGTCCTAAAAGAATATACAGATGCGCATAAGGCAGTAGCAGATGCAGACCTTGGGTATAGGCTGCCTCCGAATGCAACCTGGGATGCTGTGAAAGGATTATCCAGTGGAGAAATAATATATAATGTCACGTATGAGACAGATGAAAAAGGGAGGAGGACATGGGACTCAAAAGTAGAGTCAGATGAGCATCTAATCTTCTATGGATGCTCTGTGACCTTCGGAGAAGGCCTCCCTGCAAATGAGACATTGTCGTATCTCTCTGAAAAAAAGACAGGATGCAAATCTTTTAATTATGGGGTCAGCGGCTATGGGCCATCGCATCTCCTTGCGATGCTTGAGGCTGGCGAGTTCGATGGAGTGGCAGATGAAGATTCAACCATGGTATTTGTCTTCATACCTGCGCATGTGCACAGGGTCATGGGCAACTCTATCGCAAGCTGGGTCTTTGGTTCTCCGTACTACTATCTGGATGATAATATATTAGTAAGGAAAGGCACATTTGAGACAGGCAGGCCTGTCCTGACATGGCTCTACAAGAAATTCAACCAAGTGAAACAAGAATGGTATGAACCCAATCAAACACTCGTACCGGATATAAATAGCACAAAGGCCGACGAATTCTATATTGCCTGTGGTGGAACAGGATCTCCACGCTGCGTAGCAAGCGCGCGCTATAGGAACTATATTGTCGCGCTTGCTGCCGATCTATCTGGCACGATAGGAGATCATACGCAGGATGAAGGTCTGACCTATTCCGAGATCGAAGCTTTAATCCAGGACATGGACAAAATTTTTGACACGATTCAGAAGTGAA
>JAAXVZ010000199.1 GCA_013335235.1 Nanobdellota archaeon
GACGTAGCTTCTCTATGACCTGGTGAGCCATGCCGGTCTCAGGAAACAGATCTACGCGAATTATGAACAATACTATATGAGGAATATGTCCTGCTGCGACCCAAAAGAAGGTCTTGGGCTGATTGCTGTATGCAAACGGAATTAATGGTTTTCAGGATGATTTTGCCTTGTTGGCTGTTCGAAAACTTTAAATATTATCACTATTTCGAAGTGCTTACATTCATTGGGTGAGGAAGATTAATATTGGGGTAGTTATAGGGGTAGGTGCAGCTGTTTTCTGCGCCGTACTGTTTCTTGCAGTGAGGAATACCTATGGAATCTATGACACTAAGACCTGTCCTCTCTCAGGAAAAAGCAGGGAGACGTTATTTTTCTGGCAACAAAAAAAGGGTGACTTGATTTCGAGATTGCAAAGCTAGATAGCTGGATAGCTGTAAAGGTGAAAACGAATGGAATGGTATGAAAAATTTGAATTTGATGAAGATCCTTTCTCTATAGACCCTGAAGAGAACCACGATAAGCTCGTCGGAATGGATGAAGCAAAGGAAGAGATAATCTATAGGGTTGAGTCTGGCAGCATCGCTGTAATTGAAGGCCTTCCCGGCACAGGGAAGACAACACTTCTGATGGTTGCGGCAAGGAAATTTGGCGGCAACAGGAATGTTGCATATGTTGACTGCAAGGTGCTTGACAAGAACCTGAACATCACCCAGGTCCTCTTAGGGAAATACAGCTTCTTCGGAAAGCTATTCAATAAGAAGCCAAAGAACATGATTGTGCTGCTTGATAATGTCAGCGTCCTCTCACAGAAGAATAATGAGCGGCTGAAGTATTATTTTGACCAGAATTACATCAAGTCTGTGATTTTCGCGACAGAAAGATATTCCGGAGCAAAATTCTCTGAAAGCCTGAAGGACAGGATAGGTAACAGGGTCTTTAAGATACCAAAATTAAAGGACCAGGATGCTATTGAGATAATAAGGAAAAGGATTGGAGACAGCGAACTCTTCAATGACGATATCATCGCAAAGATTTTTAAGCTTTCACATGGTTCACCAAAAGAGCTTCTTGAGAACTGCAGGAAGGCAGCCATGGAAGCCTCTAGGAAAGATAGGAACAGGGTACAGCTAGTTGACTTGAAAGTGCTAGCAGGAGATAAAAATGAGTGATTCTTGGTATAGGAAGCTTGGGTTTTCATCGAACCCGTTCAACATAAAGCCAGCAGCATTCCAGGGCGAATTGGTCGCATATGATGTAGATTTCATATATTCTAAGATCGACAGCGGCGAGATGGTGTTCATCGAAGGTCAGTATGGTACCGGGAAGACCACTATCCTAAAGAGCATAATCAACCGATACAAGGGCAAAAACAAGATAATCTATTACAGCTTCAATGAAGGAGAGTCAGTATTCAATCTGGCAAGCCTTCTTGACGGCGCAAACTCATTGATAAGGAAGATAACTGGCGTGAAAGAGAAGAATATCATCCTTCTCCTGGATGAAGTCCATACAATGAAGCAGCATGATGCAAAAAAGATCATAGCCCCATACAAGAAAGGCATAGTAAAATCTGTAGTGTTCGTGAGCCATGATTTTGACATGGTCAAGTTCCCTGAGGATGTGCTGGAATTGTTGAATGGCAATGTAATCAGGACAGTCAACCTGTCGACAAAGGAAGCTGTTGAACTTGTCAGAAGAAGGATAGGAGACATAGACCTTTTCTCTGACAGGACAATCTCCCGACTGTTCATGCAGGCTGAAAAGAACCCAAGGAAGCTCCTTGAATACTGCGAAGATGTCGCAAGGCATGCAGTCATGATGGGTGACAGCATTGTCACAGACAAACATATCGTTGACGTGCTTGGAGAATACAAGCCAGCAGAGAGGAAACCCGTTCCTGCAGTGCAAACGCAGACTGCACCTCTGCCTGTAATAGAGGCTCCAAGGCCCAGGCCAGCACCGGCTCAGGCTGTGAAAGTAGAGGAAGCTGCAAAGAAGTTCAAGATCAACAAGCTTGTCGGTGGAGAGAAGAAAAACACCCTCGGAGCGATAATAGAGAACCCTCCAGAATCAGACAATAAAGAAGAACCTGAATATAAAGTATATTTTCTGGACAAGAACTAGATCTTGTCCCTTTTCTTAACTTCTTTCAATAGTTTTTCCACGAGCTTCTTCGGATCACTGTCCCTGACCATGACTGCCCCTGTATCTTTCTTGCAGATATCTATCACTTCATCAAAGAAATCAGATATCCCGCCTGATTTGTCAAGGACGCCAATTATCTTTGCGTCCTCATAGGCTATAGTGAATTCATTCAGGGTCCCAAGTGATCCCCTGATGAATATAAGGGCATCTGATGTCCTTATGTTGAATATATTCCTGAAATTGAATCCGACGCCAGTATATATGATAGAATCATAGGCTTTGCTGGGAAGCTTATACACATTCGTATGCTCCTGGATATCTTTGGCTGGGCTAATACCTATGACCATCCCACCAACCTCTTTCGCTCCGACTGCAGCCTCATCAGGCATGCCTGTTGTAGCACCATTTATAAGTATGCAATCGTGCCTTGCAATCTCGCGGCCGACTTCGCGGGCGCGGTCAATCAGTATCTTGTCTTTGGGTGCTTCAGATGAACCCATAACGCCAATCTTGATTTTCATGTATATTACCTCTATCTCCTTGATTTTTATCTTGATTAATAAATATTTAGCTTAATATCTCATCTGCAGAATGGATCTCTATGAGATTTGTCGACCCAGATTCTTTTTTATATATGCTTCCTGTGAATAGTATCAGGTCATTTTTGTGTATCATTTTCCTTGACTGGAGGAACTTTGCGACCTCCTTCATTATCTTCTTCCTTGGCATTACAGGGATCTGCATAGGCTCGATGCCATAATATAGGGTGAGGGCCTTGCATATAGTCTTGTCAGGAGTGATTGCAATAATCTGCTGCCTAAGCCTGAAGCGTGATATCATCCTTGCAGTGAACCCTCCGCTAGTCAATGCTACAACCCGGGTGATAGGCAGGTGATGGCATAGCCCTGCAACTGAATGGGAAATCGCCGTCGATATATTCGATTCTGGCAAGATCCGGCTAGTCACAGATCCCTGGACAGACCGGGTTATCTTAGTCATCTCTTTTACTGCAAGAACCGGGTATTTGCCGATAGATGTCTCACCAGAGAGCATGATCACATCACTGCCATCTAAGATTGCATTTGCCACATCGCTTGTCTCCGCCCTTGTTGGAGTCGGATTGGAGACCATAGACTGCAGCATCTGTGTCGCTGTGATGACAAATTTTCCTGCTTGGTT
>JAAXVZ010000200.1 GCA_013335235.1 Nanobdellota archaeon
GATTATCATTAAGTATTTAAACCACCCGCCCTTAAAAATCAACGGATGGGTAACGTTATTATACCTAAAGAGGTGAATTTTGTAGATAAGATTGCGTTTGCATTCTTTATTTTGTTCTCTTTAATCATGGTTGCGCATCTTGGCCTTTTAAGCCTTGGGACATCGCTAGATGCCAGCCTGTCAAAGGCAATCAGCCTTGTGACACATGTTGAAATCGTCAATGAGAATGTCAGTTTCAAGTATTTTTTTACGATACTTTCAGTTCTAGGAGAAGTGACTCAGTTCTATGTCATCTATGTCATTTTAGAGTATCTCTTGGAAGGCAAGCTCTTCCATCTGTTCACAGGGGTGAAATACATGAATAAGGTCAGGTCAATGAAAAATCATTATATCATCGCCGGAGGCGGCAGGGTAGGTAGCCACGCTGCAAAAGTCCTGCGGGAGCGAAACTTAGAAGTCATAATTGTAGATAATAAGGAGGATATTGTCGAGAAGCTCAGGAGAGAAGGGTTCACTGCTGTGAAAGGCGATATATTGGATGAGAATTTCCTGAAAGATATCAATATCTCCAAGGCAAAGCACCTGATCACATGCCTTGGGTCTGATAGCGATAATATCTTGCTTGTATTGACTGCAAGGGAACTATCACCAGCTCTTAGGATATCAGCTAGGGCCAATAATGATTCTGTTGTCGGAAAATTGAAGCATGCAGGCGCAAGCAATATAGTTGTACCGTCAGCTCTGGGAGGAGAAGAATTAGCTAAGAACGCGGCTCTCCTCTAGGCGTCCTTTCCCTATAGATTGTAAAGACATTACCTACCTTCGAGACAAGCACGCTATTTGTCTTTTCAACTACCGTGATTATCAATTCATCGACATCCTCTACTGGGCTGTTATTCAGCAGTTTTATCTTTATGAGTTTCCTTTTCCTCAGAAGCTTGTCTATCTCTTGATAGATAGAATCATTCATCCCATTCTTTCCGATCCTAAGGACAGGATCAAGCAAGTTCGCCTTCTGTTTGAGTTCAGAAATATCCATCGTTATGAAAAAAACCTGTCTCAATAAAAATCTATGGTATTTAGGCTTTTGTGCCGACAGGGATGGTCTTGATTATCTCATCGATATCATCTGTAGCGAGAGCTACCCTGATTTTCTTTGCAGCTTCGCTTGGTTTCATGTCCCCCTGAGACAGTTCCAGGCTGGCTTTGCAATTCGCAAGGATCGCTTCCTTTGGTCCAGCCATTACCCTTCCGTCTTCCATTTTGCCGATGAACAGCTTCAATGGCACAGTAAGCGATGTCTTCCTGCCATAGATCATGAACGAGCCTTTGCTTATGTATTCTCCAGCAGGAGCTTCCTTTGTCACCTGCTCAGGTTTTACATAATAGACGTCAACCAGGCTTCTTCCGGCTTTCCATCCTTTTGAGAAACACGCGACAAACTGCGCAGTCTCTTCAATAGTCTTTTTGCCAATCTCCTTGCCTTGGCTTTTTATGACTGCAAATGGGCTTCCTGGAAGTTCACAATGGAAGACGAGGTCACCAGCATCACAATGCTTCTTCACCACAACCTCGTTTGTGGTCGCGTCCCTTCCGGCGACAATCAGGAATCCTTCAGAGGAGTAGAGCCATCTGAAGCGCTCGAACCATTCCCTTTTCCTTTTCGGGACAGCCTTTGCTATGATCTCTTGCTTCTTCTTCTCCATATCATGCTCTAGGTTTGCAAGCTTCTTCTTGGTCACTTCAAGGGCAGCTTTCGCTCCCTCAAGTTTCCTTCGGGCAGTCTTTGCCATCTCAAAATAATGCGCAGCATTCTCTTCGACAGACTTGGCAGCGTCAAGCTCGATTTTCATATCTAGCTAAAAAAGAACCTAGTTAATAAAATTTAGCAAGTGAACTTTGAATGTGGTTGAGAGATTATCAAAACTTGAGTAACCTAATATCCCTCAAATGCGATACCATATACATTGACGTCCCGGCCAATGTTCAGTCTCTTAAATATATCCGTGACTTGTTTCATTGCTTTTGGTATCTGATCCACCAGATCATTCAAGTGATAGACAGTCGACCTATATCCTGTTTCCATTGTAAGGACATTGATTCCTAGAACAACAACGCACTCTTCAGGAGTCTTATGTAATTCTCCTGGACCATTTGGAAAGCATTCACTCAGATATTTGAGTTGCAGTCCTGTATCCTTAATCAAAGCATGCTGTGATAATATCTCCTCGATGCCTTCGCCATCACCCTCTTCCAGGTCTACTAGTCCTTCCCCGAAGATCTTATCTACATCATTTTGATAAAGAAGTGCGCCAACATATATCTCTGCTGAATCCATGCTGGAACGTTTATAGCAGTTATATTTAATTATTGCTACATCCACGCATCCTTCATCGCGTGGTTGCATGCGCATGCTTTCTTGTCGTCAACTAGTGGGATCACTTCCATCAATAGTTTTCTTACTTTCTCAATATTTCCTTTCATGACAGATAAGACGTCTGTGTTTGTGACTGCATGGTCCTTCCATGCATCATAGTCAGTCACCATGGCAATGTTTGCATAGCATATCTCTGCTTCCCTTGCCAGGACCACTTCAGGCACGAGTGTCATATTCACAGTATCAGCGCCCCAACTCTTGAATAGCACAGATTCTGCCCTTGTCGAGAACCTTGGTCCCTCAATCACGATGCATGTCCCTTGGTAATGGAAATCATAGTCAAGCTCTTTTGCTTTTTTTATGAGAACCTCGCGAAGGTTGTTGCAGAATGGGTCAGCGACAGAGACATGGCCGATCTTCCCTGTCTCATTGAATGTCTGGTCCCTCTTTGTCGTCCTGTCTATGAATTGGCTTGTGAATACAAAGTGGCCTGGTTTCAGCTCTTCCTTCAGTGAGCCGACAGCGTTCACGGATATTATCTTAGTCACGCCAAGCTCTTTCATCGCCCAGATGTTCGCTTTGAACGGCACTTTTGACGGCGAGAAAAAATGGTTTGCGCCATGCCTTGGTATCACGACAATCTCTTTTCCTGCAAGCTTTCCAACAGTTAGAAGGTCTGATGTCATGCCGTAAGGTGTCGATATCTTGAGCTGTTTCACTTCAGATAATAATTTAGCGTCGTAGACGCCTGTTCCGCCGATTATGCCTATTGCCATTCTTCTTTAGATTATCTGGCTCTTTTAATAGCTTATCTTCCATAAAATCACTATTTTCAAATGGATAATGGTGTTGAGCGAACGGCATTGAACAACTATCGAACCAGCAGTCAATTACTTCGCTGGCGCGTTTCATCCAGCTCTGGCTGGCCGGGCGTTCGCAGGACCAGGCGTGGGCCGAGAGCCTCGGAACCGTTGCCGCGGTCGAGGGCGAGCTCCCGGCG
>JAAXVZ010000201.1 GCA_013335235.1 Nanobdellota archaeon
GATCACGCTGGCGCTGGTCTTTTATTCTGTCGGTGTCTGGGCAGAACGGATCTCGAAGTACCTCAAAGGATGGCACGTCGTTGCATTCTGGACGGGTCTGGCATTCGATGTCTCAGGGACAATTGCCATGGGCAGGCTGTCTGATGATCCCTTTAACCTGTTAAACCTTCATACCCTGACCGGCCAGATTGCAATATGGCTCATGCTGATCCACGCCATCTGGGCTACCTATACTGTGAAACGGGGAAATGAAAAACTGAGGAGGCAATTTCACAGCTACAGCCTGATAGTATGGACTATCTGGCTCATCCCCTATTTCGGCGGAATGATAATGGGAATGACCGTATGATATGCCGGAAATTGCCAAATTCAGATCGCTTAATGATCTGAGGTAATCAGCAAATGAGGTATACTCATTTTATACGTATTAATACTTTTACTACCCCATACCAAGAAAATCTCTTCTCCATTGATATAAACTAAAAATAGGAAAAACAAATAGGACACAAAAAAGATAATGATATGTTTGAAGTCTCGATTTTTATTCATTTAAATCAAGCCACTAAAACACATCCCTCAACTTATCCTTGAACTTTGCGTAAGCCAATGATGCCGCGAGGAGTATCACTCCAAGCGCCATGAACGATATCGTCCTGTACAGCGAAGACAGTTCACTCGTGTCATACAGGAAGACCTTGATTATCGTTATCGCAAAAGCTATCGCTCCCTGCATCCTGAGGTGCTTGTTCTTCTGGGCGAACCCTACCATCAGTATGCTCAGGCCAAAGACTGCCCATCCTACAGATATCCAGTATCTCTTCAGCTCCAGGGCCAGCATCAGGACAAAGAAGAAGCTTGCGAGCCATCCAAGGTAATGTATAGGCCTGCCATTCTCCTTTGAGTAAGCATAGGCAGCATAGAATGATGCTATGCTAACAAGATATACTAAAAACCTTGAGCTTGAAAGTATGTCTGAATAATTGAAGGCCTTCAATCCCCATCCTATTGTCATGATACCAAAGAAAGCAATCCCTGATAGCACATATGAAGGTATCTCAAACCACTTGTTCCTGAAAGACAGGACAACTAATGCAAGGGTCTCCAGGGAAAACAGCGCAAGAGTCCATGGGTCATCGAACTGCACAGGTATGAACCATGTCAGTATCAGCAATCCTAGGTACATGTAAGTCCTTGAAACGCCATTCCTTGCAGAGTACCACTTGTACAATCCAAAACAGACAAAGGCCATAGCTACAAGAAACCAGCCTTTGTAATCTGTGTATGAATCTGCGATCTTCAGATATGCGAATGCTGTGAAAAATAGAGTGTTGAAGATAGTAAGCACAACTGCGTTTGCGTCATCCTTTCCAAGTATGTGTGACTCAAGCCAGTTCGCGACAAAATATGTCAACAGGAAAAAAGCTGACAGCGCAAATGAGGTCTTTGTCTGCACAGACCAGATAATGTATACAAGATATGTCGCAAAAACACCTGCAACTCCCATGGCAGGCCACTTCTTATAAGCCACGACAATGACCAGACCTATAGTGAGCAAGAGTCCGTAGATCACTGTAGTCAACTCGAAATTATTAGAGAGCAGGCTAGTCACATAGCCAAGGAAAAAAGCCTCGCCTGCAATGACCTTTGAAGACAATCTTGTAGAGACTAGTATCGCAAGGATGACTATTAATGAAAGCAGCACTATGTCTACAAACTGAGTTATGCCGATTGCTGCCCTGTATTCAGGGAAATGATATGCTGCGTAGCAAGAGAAATACGCTATTGCAAAACCTCCGCCTGTAAGAGTCCTTCCCCAGAAGAGATACTGCTCTTTCTTTGAGACCCACAATCCAGCTGCTGCAAGCCCTACACCTATCAGTGTTCCGACAAATATCCTGGCAAGGTGAGAAAGCCAATTGTTGTCGATTGCGTATTTTATGAAAAAGCCTATGCCGATGACCAGGGCAAGGATACCTAGTGTAGAGAACCACTTCAGGCCAATCTTCTCTTCTAGCCCTGTCCCTGATTGGGAGACTGGCTTTTCTGCAACAGCAGCTGATGGTGCAGAAGGTGCAGCAGATGTTTTTTTGCTGCTGAGCCTGACAATCCCCCATATCAATAGCGGAAGCCCTAAGATTATGCCGACAATCGTCAGGCAGAGTATCCCGCCGACAATGATAAGTGTGAGTCCTGTGGTATCTGTCTCTTCTTTGACTGCAGCTGGCGCAGGCTGTGCCTGCAAGCTTCCGATTCCAAGCCTCTTCTCCACGACATCTAATCTTGTGAGAATCTCCTTGTTCTGTTCTGCTAATGACTTAAGCTCATCTTCCTGGTTTTTCTTAGGCATACCCTTTTTCTGGAGAAATCAGTATTTAATCATTGCTATTCACTGCTATCAAAAAAGGAGGTTATCTCCTGCCGAAGATAGATCTCTTGAGGACATCAAAAAAATCAGAGAAAGCCTCTCCGAACTCTTTTCCGACATCATTCCATTCCTTGACCCTTCTTGCCTCGATAGTCTCTGGCTGCTTTGGAGCATGCGCATGGCGAGGTGTAAGGAGCCTTATGAAAACTGCAAAATATCCTGAGATGAGGACTAGGATGAACACCAGTGGATAGAGGATATACCCTAGTATCCTGAACATACCATATATATTCCCTCCTGTCATTGAGTCAGAGAATGCGATTGACCTGCCCACAAAAGAGATCACAAGTATGCTTCCGATTGCTGAGATGACTGGGGCGACAAGAGATATCGGAAAGATCATAGATTCAAAGACAGCTGCAATCAGGAAGATGATTGACATAACTAAAATATAGACAGTGTTCTCATTGACAAATCCGGTTATGTCCGCAAGGAGTGGTGAGTTGATCCTCATCGATAGCTGGTTGAGTGCAATCACGATTGCAAGAAACACTATTATCCCTATGCTTTTTGATACAAGCACGCCGAATGTTGTTTTCCTATGCATATCCCTTTAGAGTTTGAATTATTTTATTAAACTATAGCTTCACGATCTTCGCGTCGACTGCAACTGTGTCAAGGATAGCAACAGAGGAGGGTGTCCATCTAGGGAAATCATTAAGCGGAGAGACAAGGCTTCCAGGATTCAGCAGCAGCCTGCCATCTTTTTTCCTGACTTCTGCCACATGGCTATGCCCTCTTATCACAATATCATAATCCCCTGACTTGAACAGCGCTTCCGCAGAACCTTCTATGTCACCATGTATCAACGCAATGATTTTTCCGTCAACATGGTCAATATAGAATCTGCCTAGGAGCCTGACGTTCTCAGGGCACGCTTTCATGTGATTATATATGTCCGCATCATTATTCCCAAAAACTAGC
>JAAXVZ010000202.1 GCA_013335235.1 Nanobdellota archaeon
CTCTTAAAGTATCAAGAACAAAGGTCTTGTCGCACCTATATAATCTCAGGTTGATAGCATCTGGCGGCTCAACTGAAAACACACCTATATCCTGCTGCCCTTCCCTCTCTGCGATATTGCCTGCAAAAGCTGCAAGGCCGTGCGGAGGTGTCTGCTTGAAGAGCCTCAGATGCTGGATCATCCTCTCCAGGCTGTCTGTGACATTCTTCCTCGTAGTAGAGTCTTTTATGTTTGTCGCTGTGCCTTGCTCCTGTGAAAGGTGGGCAATAATTTTATTCAGATCATAGCCTGCAGGGATGTACACACTGACTAGTTCTGTGTGCCTGCCCTTGTAGTTCTCAAGGTTCTTCACGAACCTCAAAAGGTCGTGCCTCTCTTTAGAAGTTATGGCCATGCCACTCCGAAAATAAGACGCTGTTATAAATATTGTGCATATGGTCCGATTTCTTTTTAACCCTGCAAATAATCCACAAATAATGCAACCAAAATACACGATCGCAAGGTTCATCCCAGAACCGATGCTATGCACACCATGCGGAGCACCTATGCAACCGCCATTCACCACTTGCCCTAGTTGTGGAGTGAATTACAGCACAAGCCAGACTGACCTGCAGTTCGCAAAGCCTCTTGATAGGGAATCAGATTTCTATGATCCTGTGATGGAGATGTTCATCTTCTCAAGATTAAGCGTACTGTCGGCAGACAAGAGGGTATTGCAAGCCAATGAAGGAAAACCTCTGGATATGAGGGTGTATGAGCATGCCTATAAAGATACAAACGTCCTGGAGATATACCTAAAGCAGGGGAAGGATTTCATAGAAGTAGGTGAGTTGAAGTATGACGACCGCTGGGGTCCTTCATACACCATATTAGGAGGAAGCCCTTATCATAATGGGAAGATAGGCATCTATGTCACATGGAAAGAGGAGCTGAAGACCCGCGACAGATTATATAAGATAAGCCAGTATAATCACTTTGTAGACGGCTTCCGCTACGAGCGCGATACAGAGGGGTTCCTCGAAGATGAGAACTTCCTGGCTGTGATGATGAAGATGCTGGGGCCATTTGAGGACGCGGTGAAGCCAAAGCCAGTTGAAGTGCCATTATGGATGCGCCTTTTCCCTGGGTTGGCAAAGAAAGTTCCTGCTTAGGCCAAAAAACTAAGATGTGCATATGTTTTAATATTACCTTTCAATATTAATTCTTGGGTGATAACATGAGTTCAGACCAATCTGATAAAACAGAGATGAGAGAAGCATTAGAGGCTGTGCTCCAGAAATTGGCGCCGCTTTACACCAACCCGCTTGTATTGGACACTGTTCCAAGGACGATACACAATTCTGGATCAGTTGGAGAGCTGTATATTGCAGAAGCCACAACAGAGCCTATCAGTTATCTGAATGGATTAGTTGGAATGTTTGGAAAAAGGGCAGTCCATGTGACCCACAAGACCATTGTCATGACCCAGCCGGGTACAGAAAATCTATGCTATGCAAAGGGGACTCCCGCAAATGTCGTCCAAGCAGTAGTAGATGCACTAAAGGAATACACAGCGGCAAACAGTGGCACAATAGGTTTACAGGCAGGCGGGTCCTATTCAGCAGGATTCAGCTTCTTTCCTCGCCAAGACGAGGTCAGGTTATTGCCTAAACCATAGTGGTTTTTTGTTTTATTACCTTAATTTTTACTGCGCTTTGACAATTCGCTCCTCAGTAATCTTTATAAACATATTACCATATCTCAAATTACTTTAAACTCCAAGCAAAACATTTATATACAACCTCTAACCCCAATGGATGTTCACAAGGGAACTCGTTCTAGCAGGGGTGTGAAGAACTTGGGTTTCCTATCGAATACAATCGGAGGGTGTTGATTATGGCTAAGGATCTACAATACAAGAAGTGCCCGGAATGCGCTGCTGAAAATCTTACATGGAACAAGGACAAGGGAGAGGTCGCATGCAAGACCTGCGGACTTGTCCTGGATGACAAGCTATTCGACTTCGGCCAGGAATGGCGCGAGTTCGACTCAGACTCTGGCCAGTCCCAGAGAAGGACAGGAGCCCCGCTCACCTATACACAGGAAGACAGGGGACTAGGCACTGAAGTCGGAACAAAGGCAGACTTGTACAAGCTTTCCAAGAAAGACAAAGACAGGTTCTACAGGCTCAGGCTCTGGCAGAGAAGAGTCTCTACTGCAATCGAGTCTAACCTGAGGCTTGCGCTGTCAGAGATCAAGAGGATAGTCTCAGTCCTGACACTTCCAAGCTATGTCGAGGAAGAGATCGCAAGGATATACACTGAAGCTGTCCAGAGGGGGCTTGTGAGAGGCCACTCAACTGAAGCAGTTGTCGCAGGAGTAGTCTACGCAGTCTTGAGGATGTATGATATCCCAAGGACCTTGAACGAGGTCTCAGATGTCACAGGCATAGACAAGAAGAAGGTCGCGAAGAATTTCAAGTATGTCTCAAGGAACTTGAACATACGAACGTTGCCAATCGACCCGCTCAACTATGTCTCAAGGTTTGCATCAGAGTTGCAGCT
Organism: Nanobdellota archaeon; assembly: GCA_013335235.1. Lineage (GTDB taxonomy): Archaea > Nanobdellota > Nanobdellia > Woesearchaeales > GW2011-AR15 > JAAXVZ01. The sequence continues at coordinate 2,544 of JAAXVZ010000202.1, forward strand.
AAGGGCACATACACAGAGCAAGGCCCTGGACATTGTCCAGATTGCGATGAAGGAAGAGATAACCTCTGGCAGGAGCCCGAAAGGCATTGCCGCAGGCGCTCTCTATATCGCTTCCAGGATCCACAATGAGAAGAGGACCCAGGCAGAGATAGCAAAGGTCGCAGATGTCACAGAAGTCACTGTCAGGAACAGCTACAAGGAACTGATAGAGAACCTGGACTTCCTAAGTGACGAGATAGAGCAGATAAAGGCAGACGCTTAATCAGACCAGCCTGCTTTTGCGCATTCTTTTAATTCTTTTATCTTGAATTTCAGCTTCTCATAAGAGCAAGCTGACCTGCTCCTGTAGCCCTGTATTATAGGGTGTATCTCCACATCCTCATATGCTGACTTGCCGCTTGCAAAAGAGAAAGGGACAATGGATGCGCTCTCAAGGCCGACATCATATTCTGTGACCATTGAGGTGTTTCCCTTGTATACGACAACCCACCCCAACACATCCTGCCTGCCTGAATTCTTCAGCATGATATGGAGCTGGCCAGATGAAACAGAGTTTGGCTTATTGTAGCATAGGAGCGGCTGGCCCTCACTTGTCTCTATTGCAAGAGAGATGGCATCTCCGCACCCTGATACACTGATATCTGTTGGTGGGTTTCCGATACCTGCTGCACCTATGAACTTCGCAAAGACAAAGCTGATCAGGAAACTGCCATATGCAAGTGTGCATATTATCGCAAGGATTATCCCGGCAATAGCGAAATTTATCCCTCTGTCCTGGCTCTTCCCTATCCTGTTT
>JAAXVZ010000009.1 GCA_013335235.1 Nanobdellota archaeon
GGATACTATCGCCCGGTTCAGGTCCGAGAAATTATCCCTAAGGCTGTCCAGCTTGATTTCCATATCTGAGAGCCGTGTCTCAACCTTATTTTTCCAATCTATTATCTTATTGACATCCCTGACAATTTCTGTCCATTTTTCCTCTATTATGGCCTCGACCAGCTCCTCTATTTTCTCATTGGATTTTTCGCTGCTGCCGCTGTCCATTCGCAGGCTGTTTATAGGGTTGCCCTGTACACTTGACTGGGCATCTTGCGGAGGCTGGGTGAAAAGCTCGTGTGCTGGTGGTTCAGAGTGCTGCATGAATGCTGGTTGGAATCCCTCTACAGCCATTTTTGTGTCTGCCTGGTTCATCGCATCGAATATCTGCGTGTTAGTGTAGCCTGCTCTCTGCAGATTCTGGATTACCTGGTTGTTGGACAGCCCTTGCTGCCGCATCTGAAGTATATCATTGACAGCGGATCCTTGTGGCATGTATTTTATCAGCACGAGAAGGTATTTATAGCTTTCGCTTATACTCTTCTATCATCTTCACTGCTTCCTCCCTTGTTATGAAATTTAGCGGTTGCCAGAAGTCTAGATATTTCGCGACTACATCTAGTTCTGTCTTAGACACTGAACCTGCAACTTCCTCATTTAGCTTCCCCATCTTCTCAGAGAGCTCTGAGAACTGGAGCCTGAGGTCTGACAGGTCTGTGTGAAGGACACGTATCTCCTCAAAAACGTCTTTTGTGTCTTTAAGGAGATTCTGTTCAATGAATTGGCTTTTTTTCCTTATTGATGAATACCTGTCTTCTAGAAGCCTAAGGCGACGCATCACGTCATCTAGCTGCTTGGAGAATCCCGGTGCCGGCTGCTTTTCCTGCGGCTTTGGCTCAGGCTTTGTCTCTTGTTTTGCATCGACCATAGGAAATAACAATTTATTTATAGTTTTTAATTATTGTCATAGAAGATGACAGACCCGCCTCCAAAGCAGGAGATTGTATTTACTATTGAGCGCTCTGGTGAAGATACTATCCTGAAAGCTGATTTCTCAAACACTCCGCTAATCCCTTCGCTGGAGGATAGCGAGCACACTATGGCCAAAATTATAGTAAAGCTTGCGGAGATCACAGGCGTTACAAAAATCGTCTTTTTCCAGAAAAGAGAGTATGAATATGACTTTGAGCAGACTGGACTTCTTGTTGAGGTAGCAAAACTGTATGGTAAGCTTCTCAGGGACAAGGAGAGATTCAGTGTGGCAGGCCTCTCCTTCGGAAGGTGCAGGAATGCGGAGTCCTGGTACAACCAACTAAAGGATGTAATAATGAACCTGCTTCCGAAAGACCCGATCGGTGCATATGTAGAGCTTAGGAGAATAAAGCGCAGGGAAACCATCATACTGGATAAGGAAGCTGACGAGACAGGGCAATACTGCATCTCTAATTATATCGGTGTTCTCGACTACCTGATAGATGTGCTTGAAAAGACGAAGATACTCATTATCGCAAAACCGTATCTTGCAGGCTATGATTTGTCAGACAGATCTGTTTACAGGAAGATATTTGCAGCAACGATAAAGCCTGACTTCATGTACACAAAGCTGATGGCAGCCTATCCTAAGAACGCTGAAGAGATAGACAGCTATACAATAGAGGATGACACCGAGATAACTATTTTCAGGCTGCCGAATAGCGTCCAGACGCTTTATCATATGATGCCGCCAGAATTCAAGCTGTCTGAAGAGAAATATGAGCTGTTAGATACTGCAAGGAATATTATGGCCGAACACAAGCCGCAGAAGGCGGATTTTGTAGACCCAAAAAGGATGAGAGAGGTCTTCTTCAATGTAGGAAAGGACCTTATAGAAGAGCTTGCTGCGTATAGAGGCATCTTGCTGAGAGAGAAGGACCTTGACGCACTTACCAGCATCCTTGTCAGGTATACTGTTGGGTTTGGCCTAATAGAGGTGCTCCTCAAAGATGAGGAGATTCAGGATATCTCCATAAATAGCCCTATGGGTAGGATCCCTATGTTTCTTGTGCACGGAATATATGATGACTGCGTGACAAACATCATCCCGACACCTGCTGAAGCAGAGAGCTGGGCATCAAAACTGAGGATGATATCAGGAAGGCCTCTTGATGAGGCTAATCCAATATTAGATACAGAGTTGAACCTGCCTGGCGCATCGACAAGGGTCTCTGCAATCAACCCACCAATCAACCCGACAGGTCTTGCTTTCTCTTTCAGGAGGCACAGGGACAAACCTTGGACGCTCCCGCTCTTCATAAAAGCTAAGATGATAAATCCTATTGCTGCTGGACTCATAAGCTTCCTTGTAGACGGCACTAGGACGATGATGGTCTGTGGTACAAGAAGCAGCGGAAAATCCTCATTCATGTCTGGTGTGATAGTCGAAATCATGAGGAGATACAGGATAATAACTATTGAAGATACGCTTGAACTGCCAGTATCTGACCTAAGGGATCTCGGATTCAACATCCAGTCTATGAAAGTCGCAAGCTCTCTTACCCAGACTGGATCAGAAGTAGATGCGTCCACAGGTATAAGAGCGACACTGAGGCTGGGAGACTCTTCCCTTATAATAGGGGAAGTGAGAAGCAAGGAAGCTGTTGCTCTGTACGAGGCAATGAGGGTTGGAGCTGCGGCAAATGTAGTCGCAGGAACAATCCATGCAGATTCACCATATGGACTCTATGATAGGGTTGTGAATGATATTGGTGTCCCAAAGACAAGTTTCAAGGCGACAGACATAATCATAGTCGCTTCGCCAATTAAATCCGCAGATGGCCTTCACAAGTATAGGCGGGTCACCCAGATAACAGAGGTCCAGAAAGAATGGGAAGATGATCCTCTACTGGAAAAGGGGTTCCTCGACCTCATGAAGTATGATGCAAAGAAAGACGAACTTGTCCCGACACTTGATCTTATAAACGGAGAATCTCAGGTACTGAAGACTATTGCAGGAAAGATTTCAGACTATGCCGGAAGCTGGGACGCTGTCTGGCAGGACATATTGACAAGGGCACAGGTCCGCGAGACACTGGTGAAGAAGGCTGTTGAGCTGAAAGACAACGAGATGCTTGAGGCACCATTTGTGATCCTCTGCAATGATGTATACCACCTGATGGTCGAGAAAGTCAAGAAGAAGACAGGCAAGCTGGACCATAAAAAGATATACCAGGAATGGGAGATATGGTTTGACCAGGAAGTCAAGCGAAGAAAAATAAAAGGATAAGCCACCTCTTCTAATTAAGGGCAGATATTTCCATTGTCAGGATATGGCTTCCTGGCGCTAAAGTGAATTCATATAGTGCATATTCAGGAACTATGCTCATATTTTGGTTTATGGAAAAAAACTAAGGAAAAAAGAAAAAGACAGACTATCCTGTCGCATTCACCAGTTGCTTGCATGCGTGGTAGTAGTTCCCGTACTCTCCACTTGCCTCACAGCAGTTCTCTGCAGAATACCCGCATTGTTCAGATGTACCGCATAGGTGCACGATTGCATTATTGGATGTGGTTGTAGGTTCGCACCTGATTAATGCATAGTATTTTGTACCGCTAAGGTCTATTTCTGCGCAGGGTATTCCTTCTCTTACTGTCCCATCACCGTCTGGGCACCATTCTGGCAGGACTGCAGCTGTCTCGAAGCACCTGTTGATGCCAAAATATCTGTATATGCCAATCTCCTGCTCTGGTGAGCTTGGCGGCTCCTCAAATGTTCCGTCATCCTTGCACTTCCAGCATTTGTAATCCAAGGTTTTTGACCTTGACGGGAACCAGATCTGGATCTTGTGGTTTGTGCATGGTCCTCCAGGGATCGGAGGCTCTTCTGTCACACACTTTGTCGTATTAAAGTTGCAGTCAGATTTGCATGACATGTTGCCTGCTATGAACTCATCAAAGTTTGTGCATGTGTAGTTTTGCAGGTTAGTCCCGTCACATACTTCGCCTGGCGGGTTCAGCGTCCCATCATTATTGCAGGCATATCCTTCACATTGTGTAAAGTTATAGTCGCAATCTGAGCAGCTCAGCGTCCCTCCAGTGTACCCGAAATCTTCACAGGTCTTTTCCATAAGGTCAAAGCCATCACATGCTTCTCCTTTCTGCCTGATTTCATCACCGCATGCGTTCTCTTCAGAGCAGTCAGTGATAGGATTTTCTATCTCTCCGACAAGGTTGTAGACCTCTTTTCCTACGCACTTATCTGGACAGACTTTTGTTGTCCAAGAATAGGGCCTCCATACTTCCCTTGTGACTTCATCATCTCCCAGGTGGAATGGCGTGACACCTATAACAAGGTCATCTTCTCTCCAGCCATCGAATGCCTGGGCCATCTGCGGGCCATGGTCATCTATCTTCTCATCTGGAAGATAGGACCAGTCTGCGCTTGTGATGAATACTCTTCCAAGGCAGACATCTGAAGGTTCGCAGTCTTGCGCTGTATGAAGAGCACAGCAATCTGGCGTGCCTTCTGGGCACTCAACCTTCACTGTCGGGCACAAATCCCAATGATCATAGCATGTATCTACATCATTATCTTCACAGTGGTCTCCTATGCCGTTGTTGTTCCAGTCCTCCTGGACTGGGTTAGGCACATTGACGCAGTTATCGCAAAGGTCACCTATAGCATCATTGTCCTGATCCTTCTGATCATTGTCAAGGTAAGGGCAGTTGTCTATGCAGTCTGTGAGGACTGTCTCTATAGTATTGATCTTGCATATTGTTGTGAATCCAAGGCTAGGGTAAGTATCGCCATCTGTGTTTTCATCACAGGCATCTCCTATGTTGTCGCTGTCGAAATCCTTCTGGTCATGGTTTTCCAGGTTAGGGCAGTTATCGCATTCATCTGCCCATCCGTCACTGTCTGCGTCTGCGCCTGCACTTACTGCCGCCAAAGACGGACATTTGTCTGCTGAATCCATTGCTCCATCGCCATCTGTATCATCACAGGCATCTCCTATGCCATCATGATCCCAGTCCAGCTGATCTGTGTTTGCGACAATAGGACAGTTATCTTTTATATCAAATATAGTGTCGCTGTCTGTGTCTGTGTCATCATTTGGTATGCAGCTCATGCCAGTTACTTCGTTTCCTGCACAAAGGTTCCTGACAAGCTCAAATCTCTGCTTGTATGCAAGAGCGCCCCATGGGTCTCCGCCTCCAGGGTATGTGTCTGCAGAGGAGGGTTCCGGCAGGATGTGATCTGCATAGGCATCTATTGCTTCGCAGATCTTCCTTCCGTGTGGACCTTTGAGGACCTTGGTAATGTATTCCTTAGGCTCAATCTCAATGACTTTCTCATAGCAGCGGTATTGTATTGTCAGCTCAATCCTTGCTGCAATCGCTGCTGCAGTCACCACACCAATCGGGTTGTCTGGGTCATTCTCACATTCATTCGCCCATTCTTTTGCTTCTTCAATATCCTCTAAAAGATCCTGGAAGGTGTGCTCAAGCCCCCTTCCTTGGTATCCTTGATATATGTTAAGCATCGCATTAGTAAAACCGGTTTTAGGTGGACACATGCAATCTGCATATTCTTCTTCTGTCACTTCGTCAAGACAGCCATCTGGGTCTCCGTCTCCGTCTGTATCAGGTCCCTCTTCTTCACATGACCCTACTGCAGGGCAGTTTGGTTCATGGTATGAAGGCAAGCTTTCCCCTGTGCAATAATTGAAAGAGGTGGGTGTCGGCTGGTATTCTGTCATGTTCCTCATGTTCCAGCAGTCGCCTTTCTCAAACCACCATTCGTGATCTTCAATCCTATAACTCATCGGATCTGGGTCGTATATCTTCTCATCCCTTGGTGTCAGGATGCATGTCTTCATGCCTGTTGTCGGCTTCATGCCTGCAAACATGATTTTGACAGATTCTGAATGGTTCAGTTTCAATATCTCGTCAGCGACCATAGACATATACTTTGCATATGTCTGAATCTGGTAATCTGTCAATGGCAGATCTTTCCACCTTGTTGCAATATTAGGTTCATCATGCACTTCAACATAAAGAGGCCATTGCGGCTTGTCTTGGTGAACCATATCAACCATCTCGGCTGTCGCTGGGGCGACACCCCAATAATCGTATCCTGGTTTTGCAGAGCCGTCCTCGTTCTCGCCGTACTTGCAGTCAAGCTGAGGCTCGCAAATTCCCGGGTGAGGCCAGACCTGGTCTTCCCTGATTGGCTTTGCGACGGTTGTCATCACAGGTATCAGCTCTGCTTCATATATCGCAGAGTATGATTTGTTGTAGAACGTCCATTCAGAGTCTCCTATGACTGTCCAGAGTTTCACATATCCGCATGAGCCTGAGAGCGCCTTTGCACAGGATATGTCTCTTGGTATGACCTTAGACTGCAGCGAATCTGACTGCTGCCATGCCTCAAACATCATCAGGTTGCTTCCGACCTTGTTTGAGCCGTCGCAATTAGCTGACCAGTCCGAGAGGTGGCTCAAGGATGCGGTAATCCTGTTATTCTCTACATCTGTCGTGCTTGGGACCAATTGCCATGCCCAATCTTTGACATAGGCAAGCTTGAACCCCTCTTCCTTTGAAAGCCTGGAGACATCCTCCTGCTCATAATTTATGGTAAGCCTTGCATCAGGCGCAAACAGAACAACCTCTGGATAGAAAACATATTCCACGCTTCCGAGCACAATCGGGTCGTCCGGACACTCTTCCTTAAGATATACGCTTAACTTATTCACAGGCTGACCATTGCTTGTGATTGTCAGTCCCTCTCCCATGAAAAGCTCAAGGTCAAGATCTGGTGAGGTCAGGATTGTCTCTTTAGCCAGCTTTCCATTCACCATCTCAAGCTTGACTTCCTTTGTCCTGGGAAAAGTGAATTCCGTTGCCTCGAAAGAGATTATCTTGTCTTGCCTTGTGATGATAATAGGGTAGTCCAGGTTGACAATGATCGCTGCAGGCGTTGTCCTTACATCAACTTTTTTCGGCAGTGTCGCTGCATTGACTTTAAAATCCTGATCCTTGTACTTATCGAAGTTCAGGCAGGTGTAGAGGCCTTTATAGATATGGCCTTTATATTCATTATTTTTATTGCAGAGTCCAAATTCATCAATAGACTCAATGACGAGAGAATTCAGGCAGCCATGGACATCCGCCTCTAGAGTGGCCTGAGAGATGGTGTCTCGCCCAGGATTTGTCGGTGAAGCATTCATAACATTCATCGAATAGTAAACTGTTGAGCCAACAACAATCAAAAAAACAAGACCTAATATTATAAACAATGTTGTTTGAGATTTCATAGCAACTTATTCTGTCAATGACATATATAAATCTTTCTCGATTATACGATCATGACTCCGAACATTGTAGAGAGCAAACCCAGCATCACTATGTAAACAAGGTATGCAACAGGGATATACAGGAACAGGTACTTTATCCCCGCTTTCACGCTTCCCTCACGGAGCTCTGCGATTATTATAGAGGCTATGCTTGCGATAAGTATCACAGAAAATTTTGAGAACAGGACAAAATCTGCCGGAGAAATAGAGCTAAATCCACCTATGGAGGGGAGGATTCCGCCAGAGGATGATGTTGTGAGCTTCTCCCCCAAGCTCTGGATAATTATCATCAGGTTGTAGGAAAGGGCAAACAGGATAGGCGAGATTATTATTGCGGTCACGGATATGAAGATAATATAGCTCATCACGCTGGCTATGAGTTCTTTTTTCAGGTAATATGCGTCCTTGACATTCTTTACGATCTTCTCAATAAGCTCAGATATGTTGCCCCCGGATTTCAGCCCTACGACAATCATATCCATTGATTCCTGCAATAAGAGCGAGTTGTATTTCTCTGAAAATTCTTTGAGCGCTTTCTCTGTGTCGTCACCTGCCATCACTTTCTTTGCAACAATCTGGATCTCTTTTTCAAGGACCCCGAACTCAGGCTCAAGGCTGTTCCACAAGGCTTTGTCAAAACTCATCCCTGCCCGCAAATTCACCGAAACTTCCTCCAGAAAGTCCGGAAGCACTTCTTCAATCATCATTGTCCGCCTGAAGATAACAAACTCATAATAGACATAAACCGAGAAAATCGCGATTGCGATTATTGCAAAAGAGACGCCTGAAAGGGCAATAAAAGAGCCGAAAATCAGCACAAGCATGTGCTGTGTCCTCAGTAGGGGAAAAAGCAAAAGAGAGTATGCTACTATGGTTCCTAGCATGCAAATAATGAATAGGATTCCATAGTTCCTATAAGGGACATCAGACCTCCCGGTCTTGTACATATATGATTTAATATTGACCCTGAACTTCTCTGGAATTATGCTCTTTCCAAGGTTTTCCAGCCATGTGCTCATTATTCCATCACCGCAGGTTTTAATGACCTGAATGCAAGCACAAAGAATATCTGGACAATCAATAGAAACAGGCCCATGATATAGAATATCCATGATTCTATCCTGAAAGAAGATGAAAATATGCTCGCTCCGACAACCATGAGAGCAGATCCGAGTGAAGGAAGGATTGTCCCCATGATCATATAGAACATGGACATAGGGTTCAATTTTTTCCCGTATTCCTCAATCTGGATAAAATGCTGCCGGGTCAGGTCTTCCAGCGTCGCCTTCAGGCTCTTCTGCAGGTCTGACCCTGTCTTTAGTGAACTCTCAATCTCCTCAAGTATCTTTGTATATGCCTTAGATGGGCTGTACTCCATGGACTTTCTCAATGCGTCCTCGACCGGCATCCCTAGCGATATATCAAAGATTATCTGCTTGAAATATACTGAAGACTTTGTCTTCAGGAGAGACACGCTTTCAATGGAATTCACGAGCGACGAGCCACTCTCAATCTTGATGAGAAGATGGCGCGCTGAGTATAGCAGGTCTGATTCAAGCAATGCCTTTCTCCCATTGATTGAGAATATTGGCATCTGCTTTATGCCCAAGAAGAATATGATGAAAAAGGCGGCAAAGATGACTGCCACATAGTATATAGGGAATTTTCTCAAGAACCACATCATCAACGCGTAGCCTCCCATTAGCGCCCCGCCGAGGAAGCCACCTGTATAGCAGAGCTTTGAGAATTTTTTCAGGTCGTAGCCTAACATTGATTTTTTCAGCAGCTCTTCATACTCCTCAGAAAAGAAGAGGGTTTTCTTCTTTATCCTACTCACCCTGTACCTGGTATTCTTTGTTCTCTTTGACTAGCCCCATAAGATAATCCTTGTCCGTGTAATAATCACTCATGATAAGGCCTATCTGGTTGATATCATACACCTGCTTTGCGACAAGCCATTTCAAGACAGATATTTTTTCCTGAATCTCTGCGTATATCTGTTTTGCACTCATCCCTGTATATAAGTTAAGGAGCTGTATGAACCTTGATGGCTGATTCACCTGCCTCATTACATCAGCTGACTCATCAAACTGCATTATGAGTGTTGGGTTACCTGTGTCCGATATCTCTGCAATCTGGAATGTCCTCCTTTTCCCTGTCCTCCTGTTCCTGTGCTGGACAACTATAAGGCCAAGGCTTGACAGGAGGGGTTTTGGAAGGCTTATAGGCGCATTTGTAAGTCTTGCTATTGCTTCATCTACACTGCTTGCGTGGAATGTCGAATAGACTGAATGGCCTGTGTGCATTGCCTCGAACATGACCTCAAGTTCTTTTTCTCTCCTTACTTCTCCCACGATTATCCTATCCGGCCTCATCCTGAGGGTGTTTATCATACAATCAAGCATGGTTATGCCACCTTTACCTTCCGGATTTGGGAGCCTGGACTGCATCGGGACCCAGTGCAACGTGCTGGGCAACTGTATCTCCCTGGTATCCTCAATAGATATTATCCTCTGGTTTGGAGGGAAGAAGCTTGAAAGCACGTTAAGGAAGGAGGTCTTACCTGAACCTGTGCCTCCGACAATCAGGACAGATAGTTCATATTGGATGGCTTCCCATACAATCGCCGCAGAAGTCAGGTCCATCGTGTTACCTTCAATAAAAGACGTAATCGCCCATGGTGTTGCTGCAAATTTCCTGATTGTTATTGTGTTGCCGTCTGTAGTTATAGGTGATAGTGTTGCATTAACCCTGTCTCCTGTCTCCAGGTGCGCATCAAGGAGCGGCTCTAAGACAGAAATCCCCTTATCGACTTTCCTGCCAATAAGTGTCGAGAAATGCCTTATCTTCTTATCATCGAACATGATATTTGTCTTGAGCCATCCATGTTTCCTATGGTAGACCCAGACAGGTGTCTTTGAACCGTTCACGACTATTTCCTCTAATGCTGGATCCTTGAGAAGGAACTCTATCTCTGCAAGGCCTAGGCTTGTCACAAGGATATAATTAGTGATGAGGTCTGTAGTCCCAGGATCCATGTTTGAGAACTGGGTCTTGAGTATCTCTTTCAGGCTTTTTGCGAATTGGTCTTTTATCTCTTTTTCACCCTCTTGGGTATGTTTCTGCTTCTTGGTCAGCTCAAAAGAAAGTCTTGTGATGAGGTCTTCCCTGATCCTTTCGATGATCCTTTTTGTCTGCGGCGTGATATTCAGAAGAGAGAGATAATAGAATGGGACAGGTTGGCCCTCCTGGCTGTAGATATGTATCTGTATTGGAATCTTATCTAGCTCAATATCATAAGAATCTATTGGCTTAGTTTCCAATTTACACCCCCTTTAATAAGCCTGATAAGTGAAGGGTGGCTTTTAAATGTTTCGTCTATTATTGCTCCAGCTTGGATATAGGTCTTGCCTACGTTAGTGGCTTTCTTATTTATGGACCATGCTTTGTGAGAGGGACGTTTGAAAGCTTGCCTCCATGAATATCGGACCTTAATAGGTATTGTCCCTAGCTATGTATAAAAAAGAAGTCAATGCCTGTTAATACTCAAAAATACGGTTCGACGAAACCTAACATGTTGTTTAGGACAGAAGAGATAAGGAAGGCTAGAAACCCAACAGCTGCGCACCAGACATATGAAGCAGGAGGACAATAAGGATCACAAGAACAGCGACAACAAGTATGTGGCCTGGCTTGAAATCAAGCTTTGATTTGTAGTCTTCAAAATACCTTGTCAGGCCTGCGCCGCTCATGGGCATATTGACTCTGTCTTTTGCCATATCTGGTTTGAAAAGCCAGATAATTTAAAAATCTTACCAATTACTGACTGCGTATGGGCTTCGCGAACAAGATAACATACGCTCGGATCATGTTGGCCGCACTCCTCCTCGTTCTGGCAGGGATAGGCGATAGGCTGTGGTTTGTGATATTGTTCTGCATCTCTGCCATATTAGATATTGCAGACGGAACTGTTGCAAGGAAGGAAGGCCCGACAAGTTTCGGAGCAAAGCTAGATGTGATTGCGGATGAGATAACAACGGCCGCAGCGTTCCTGGGGCTGTATCTGCTGAAGCAGAGCCTTTTCCTGCGATATATGGTCCCATTCCTTAGTATCATTGCTTTGTTTGCTTTTCTCCAGGTCTCCAGCTATGCTGCAAGCAAGAAATATCTCTTTGCCAGGACAAAACCCGCGCTATTGGCTGCAATCGCTTTCCCTATAATGATTGTAGTACTGGTATTCTATGACAGCCTGGCCTTAGTGTATGCCTATACTTTGTTGATGTATGTAAGCCTCTTGGATAAGGCATCAAAACTGTATTCTTGTAAGGTCAATTACCTTTTCCTGACAGCTATCGCTGCACTTGCTGCCTTTGCTGTAATCTCATATGGTGCCCGCGAGATAGTGTGCATTGATACCTCATGCCTTGAGGTCGAGATCATGAGATCTCCTGAGGAAAGAGCCATAGGCCTGATGTACAGAGACGGCCTGGAAAAGGAGAAAGGAATGCTTTTTGAGTTCCAGAACCCGGAAAAACCGAATTTCTGGATGATGAATATGCGGTTTCCGATCGATATAATCTTCATCAATGGGTCTGGCAAGGTTGTCTCTGTATTCAACTCGGTTCCTCCTTGCTCAAGGGAGCCTTGCCAGTTCTACGCTCCGGAGGAAGATGTGCTATGGGTGCTCGAGACTGCTAGCGGATATGCAAAATCACGCAGTATAACTGTAGGTTCTGCGTTCTCAAGATGATACGAAAGACTTTTCAATTCCTTCCGGGTGTTGGAGAGAAAAAAGAGAAAAATATATTACAGCATGCTAAAAACTGGAGTGATTTTCTGGATAGGCAGCTGCCAGGCATATCTGCAAGGGCAAAAAACGCATATGATATAGAGATACGAAGGGCGGGGCAAGCACTAAGAGAGAATGACTCAGCATATTTCACCGGAAAGTTGCGACCTATAGAAAACTGGAGGCTCTATGATGTGTTTGCGGAAGAGGCCATATTTCTGGATGTAGAGTCCAGTGGCAGCAGCCTTGGCTCATATATAACAGTCCTGGGATTGTATGACGGAATCAACACAAAAACAATGGTTAATGGCATGAATCTCGATCTTGCTGTTCTGAAAAAAGAGCTTCATAAAGCTAAGCTAATAATAACCTTCAATGGCAGCTCTTTTGATATCCCCTTCCTTGAGAAGAAATATCCTGGCCTGGTACCCTGTATCCCGCATATCGATGTCCGCCATCTCTGCGCAAAAGTAGGTCTTACCGGAGGATTAAAAGAGATAGAGACGCAACTTGGAATCTGCAGGCCAAACCGCATTGTCGAGAAGCTGTATTCCGGAGACCCTATAAAGTTGTGGAGGACCTACATGGCAACCGGCGATGAATACTACCTTGGCCTGCTTATAGAATATAATGAGGAAGATGTGATCAACCTAAAAACAATAGCTGAGCGCGTGATAAAAAAACTCAGTGTCGGATGACTGAAAAACATGCGCCCTTCCCCATTGGATACCTGCTGATCTGTATGACTGGCGTTATGGAGAAAGCTATCGGTTTGAATAGTCAGGTAAAGAGTAATCTGCTTTCCAGACACCCCCATATGTTGTACAGATTACCATATTATTACGAAAAACTCCAAAGTTAAGAGTACTGCATGCGATCCTTGTTGATAACCACATATGGTCCCTGCGCCTTACGATGCAATTTAAAGAATAATAATCTTTATTAATTCTTAGCCTTGCTGCTCTGTCATGCATTTTTCGC
>JAAXVZ010000010.1 GCA_013335235.1 Nanobdellota archaeon
ACTCATTGTTGAAGGGAGCGCGATGACATTGGTCTTCACTTGAACAGGTTGCTTCACGATCTTCTGAGGAAGGGCTTCGTCTGCGACTGCCAGAAACAAGTCAATCCTGTGTGTCTGGGAAGTTACTCCATAAAGCTCTGTAAACTTAGCTGTGCCTTGTTTCTCACCGATTAAACCATAGGCCAGCTTTGACTCTCTCAGCCTAAAATCCATCGTAGCGTCAGATACTGCAGCATATAGAGAACCCGGTGGGACCATATAATCTGCGTCACACACAATGTGAACAAGGTGCCCAATCCCCTCCTTGCTCATCCTCACCTCGTAAGGCTCTGGTGAGCTATCTGTCAAATTGATTTCTGTTGGTGCCCCTTCTCCCATCAAACCATTCGCCCTTCCAACAACTTTTGCAAAATCAAGGCTTCGCCAGGAAGCTGTTGTAATCCTCTTTTGTGTTTGCTCAGGGTAGGAACCCTTTTGAGCGACAATTTTTGCGTCAACTTTTCCAGTCTGGGCAGAGGGAAGACCCCATAATGTTAGGGCGTTGTTTTCCAACAAATAAAAGAATCCTGGAACGCTATCCAAGCGTTGATAGCCTGCAGTCAGCCTTTCATCAATCTCTTTCTTATGGCTGTCCCTTTGGTTCAGTGTTTTTTCCAGTGCATCATCAAGATAATCCACTTGCTGTACAATGCTTGATTTCCTCTGCGTGCACGCAACAGAATCCCTCAAGCTAGTTCTTGAAAGTATCTTAATATCTGCTGCAGTCAGATTTCTCTCTTTCCCAAGGGCAACAGGCGGAGCGACGAGTGAACTGTCCTCTTCCCATGTTTCAAACAACTTCGCCAGGTATTGGAGCTTTTTCTCGTGTGAGAAGAATTCTGCAATTTCCTTATGTGACCTGTCAAGATTATCTTCAAAAAGTTCCTTCTTTAGTTCATCTAGTATCTTGCCATACTTATCTGCGACTAAGGTGATATTAGGAAAGCGTGAGTCACCCACCAGATAAAGAGCATTTGTATAAGCATCCCTATTTACATCAAGCAATGTTGTTATCCAATTAACCACATCACTTAGTTTGGACTCAGCATCCAGATATGCCTGTTCTTCAGCATATCTGGTTCCCATTGGCGTACCCTCCACTAATTTAATAAGGGTTGGCGTATCAAACTCCTTGGAAAGACCATCAACTAGCATATGAAGGAACAAAGACTCGTTTGAGTTGCCATGGCTTCCAAAATCAAAGAGGCCTATATTTGCTTTTCTTGGTTTAGTGTCATATAGATATTGTACAAAGAAGCTCTGCGTGTCAGGTGATTTTAATATTAGGCTGGATAGTGAAGGGTCAATTCTTCCTTCGCCATATTTGATTACTGCTTGGGCTTGCTGAGCTAGGTATCTTAAGCCTAATTCAGTTCTTTCAGTTTTCTCTGCTTCAAGCATCCTTTTAAGATTGCCGTCTGAAGAAAGCTTGACAAGATCTGTGCCTGCGAGGATTATATTTGAAACAGGAATTTCTGAAACAGATCTCAAGTCCGTCCATGTATGCCTTCCTGCAAGCTTATCAAATGGAGTATGGACAAACATGGATTCATAGAAATCTACACCGGTTTCTCCTCTTCCATCGTATTTCCTTGCAAGGGCAACTATAGCTGGAACATTCTCTTTTGAAAGTTTTCCAGCTAGCCTCTGTTCAAAATATGCTGTCATAAGGTGGTATTTTTCCCCACTTTGCCCTGGTGTCTTTGCTTTATAAACCAATTCGAGCCTGTCTGGAAATGAGGAAACCCACCCGACGATATCTGGTGCATATGGTCCACCTTTTACTGGTCTCTGTAGAAGCTCATAGCTTACAGGTGAATCATTGTCTGGCCACATTATCCTAGCATTTTCAGGCGCAGATAACAGAGCAATCAGCTCTTTTTTTGCCGGTTCAACGGCATTAAGTCCCATCAATTGCCAATCTATAAGTTCTGCTCTTAGTTTTGGGTTATAGCATATGACTGCAGCTGATTCTGGGTAGTTTGCAATGAACGCGAGCAACGGAAAATCAGGATTCATGATATTTTTTCTGTCAAAGTGCATTGGGTCATTAGAAGATGGCTGCTCCTCATGCTTTGGGGGTGAGTTATATATCTTTGCGAACCTAGGCGAAACCGCAAGAAGATGCTCTAGGCTTCTCGCTCTGTGTATCTCATCCGGGTTTCCAATGGCAGCTTTGAAGAGGTCCATTTTAAAAAAAAAATTAAGGCCTTTTTGTATATACTGGCCTTTGGATTTGCTTGGACTCTGCTTCACCTTTGGCTGCAGCTGCTGCAAGCCTTGTAACAAGTGGCAGTCCTATCAATTCATATGCTTCAGTTGTCCAAGCGGTCTTCATATGGTTAACCAGTACACTTGTGACATATGCTGCTGCAGATTCTCCGTTGAGCTTATTTGGTGTAAGTGAGTCCATGACCCCATATATGAATGCCTCTCCGAAGTACTCCCATGCTGCTCCTGCAGGATGTGCTTTGTATTCTTTAAAAACATCACCAACTGCGCCTGCTCTGTCCTTAAACCCGCCAGGTGTCCTCATAAAGGTCAAGACTGTGTCATCCAAAAACTGAGAGGTAAGTTTAGCGCTTGCTGCACAAACACCTTCACCAAATGCGTCTGGTGGGGCCTGCATAACTTTCTGGTATAGTGACTCTGCACCTGCCCTGACAACAGGGTAGACAAAAGTATTTTCTGTTGCATCATTCAACATCTTGCCGAACCTTGAACCATAGTCTTGCCCAAGTGCTTTAAGTCCATCTCCAATTTTACTCATTTACTTCACCTTTTCTAGTTTTTATTAATATAAGTTGGTTTAAGAGAGAAACAAACTTATATAAAAAGATGACTATTTTTACCATTTAATAATGATAACAGCTTTCAGATATTTTGTTAGTATTTATACAAAAAATAATCATAGATTTAGTATCTAACCCACACCAAAACTATAAAAACTAAGATAATTATTATCTAACACATGTCCCTCTTCGATTCCATGCTCAAATCCTCCGAATCCTTATTCCAGGACCCTGTTGCCCTTGACTTCGACTTCCTGCCAAAAGTCATCCCTTACAGGGAAAAGGAGCAGCGCTATATTGCAACATGCATCAAGCCGCTGATGTCACAGAGGACAGGCAAGAACATCCTTATCCACGGTACTCCTGGCATAGGGAAGACTGCAGCAGTCCGTCACCTCTTCAAGGAACTAGAGGATGAGACTGACGAGATAATCCCAATTTACCTGAACTGCTGGCAGAAGAACACCAGCTTCAAGCTGATAATCGAGATATGTGAAAAACTCGACTATAAATTCACCCATAACAAGAAGACAGAGGAGCTTTTCGAGATTGTCAAGCAGATGCTGAACAGGAAGTCCGTCGTCTTCTGCTTTGATGAAGTGGACAAACTAGAGGATCTTGATATTCTCTACATGATTCTAGAGCAGATATACAGGAAGACAATCATACTGATCACAAACTATAAGGAATGGGCTGTGACTCTCGACGAGAGGATCAGGTCAAGGCTCGCTCTTGAGCTATTAGAGTTCAGGTCATATAATGCTGCTGAGATAAAAGGGATAATGGAAGGCAGGATAAAGTATGCATTTGTCCCTGAGGTCTGGCAGGAAGATGCCCTTGACCTTGCAGTGAAGAAGACGGCTGACCTCCGGGATGTGAGACTTGGCCTCTCTCTATTGAGAGAGGCTGGAAATCTCGCTGAAGACAGGGCATCAAAGAAAATAGAGGTTAAAGACATACAGGCTGCAATCGATAAGCTCTCTGACGTGAAGATAAAGAGCCCTGAAGCTCTCAAGGAAGATGAGCAGCATATCCTTGAACTGATAAAGGATAACTCAGGGAAGAAGATAGGCGATCTGTTCACGGTCTATAAAGAAAAAGGCGGAGAAGGCGTCTATAAGACCTTCCAGAGGAAGATAGACTTCCTTTCGAGGAACAAATTCATCTCGACAAAAAAGCAGACAGGCGGGCCTGACGGCACGACTACTATTGTCAAGTATGAGAGAGAGACTAAATTGGATGAATTTTAATATCACTGAATAGTGATAACATTTATATACCAAAAACACCATTCTAGGGCTGTGAAAACATATATTCCTATCCTCGTGACTGTATATGCGATAGCTGCATTTGCGCTCAGCAGCTGCTCTGCAAGGATTTTCGATTGCGATAGCGCGCTATATCTCTCAAATCAAGAGATCAAGGTTGCAAGCGACGCATTAGGCCAGAGCGCTAGCCTGAAGCTTTCAAAGAACCCGTTATTGGCAGATCCTGCATGTGTCAGATTCGATCTTGTAGCAAAGACACGATACGCAACAGGAGATGAAGGTCCTGAAACAGCTAGAACAGTAAATCTCTACTTCGGGACAGATCCTACGCAGATATTGGGTTATCGATCTGAAATCGAGAGACTAACCCGACAATGGGGACTTCAGGCAGAAGGCCTAGATGCTGCGCTGGATGAATTAGGGCAATAGGCTATTTTAAAAAAGATCAATCTTATACATTTAAATATCATCGCTCATTATATCCCTCTATGGAAGAATCCTCGACAATCACCTACGAGCTGATATATGAGCTTGTGAGGAAAGAGAAGACTTCTGACGACATCCAGGCTATCTCACCTGACACATATAAGAAGATAGTGTCATACCTGAGGACAAAACTGGAGATATACAAGCTGGAATCTGCGAAAGAGACAGCTGAGGCAGAGAATGTCAAGCTCCAGATTCAGAGCGCAAGGAAGCTTGTGAAAGAGCTGTATGAGAGACGGGAAAGGAAGATCCTGCAGCTTGCTGTCAACAGGTCGAGGACCAAGTCTGAGACAGTCTCGACTGTCGGGCTCCTGCCTGAGGAGATCCCTATCTTTGAGCAGACTACGCTTCTCCTTGACCAATTCAGGGCAAGCCTTCTGCTTCCGGTTATCAATGCAAAAAGTGTTGAGGCGCAAGCGCCTGCTGAACATGTGGCAGCTCCTGCGCCTAAAGCGCCTGAGCCTGTAAAAGTGCAGGCTGTTCCAAGCAAACCTGAACAAGGTCAAAAGAAAGATCTTACCATAAAATTTGTTGGGCCTGTGCCGAGATTCAGAGGTTTCAATCTTGAGATTTATGGCCCATTTGATGAGGGAGACACAGCTACGCTTCCAGAGCCGTTCGCGAAGCTCCTTATCGAGAAAAAAAGAGCGACACTGATCTGAGTTCTTTAGAATAGATTAAGGAGGACTAGCATCCTTCCTGCAATCCCGCCGATAATCACAGCAAGTGCAGTTGTAGATACTCCTATGAATATGCCCACTTTTGTGCCGAATTCTTTCCTGAGAGCGACAAAAGTCGTAAGACAAGGGAAATATAGTGTCGCCACAAGGCAGAACACGAATATCTGTCCAGGTGTCATGAACTGCAGCAGATTCGCTGAGCCGCCGAGAAGGATCAGCATCTCCAATGCAAGCTCTTTTCTCAGTATGCCATAGATAAGCGTGATCCCAGCGACAGCAGGCAGCATCAGCCATCCGCTCACTATAGGTTCAAAGGGTTTTGCAAGTGCAGATAAGAGACCCAAGCTTGTCAGAGCGCCAAGGGCTGCTGACCCGAGCACAACAAAAGGAGTTGCCATGAAGATGAAATCCTTCATCCGAAGCCATGTCTTCAGGAGCACATTCTGTATGCTAGGCACCCTGAATTCCGGCATCTCGATAACAAGCTCGAGTGACTTGCCCGGCAAGTGCCTGCCGAGGATGTAACCAACTATAAACATCAAAATTAGGGAGAGGGCATAGATTGCAAGAGCATACTGCCATCCTAGGAAAACTCCGGCTGCGCCAAGGATGATTGCGGTCCTTGCAGAGCATGGGATGAGGTTGATCAGTATCGCTGTTATTACCCGCTCTCTTTTGCTTGGAAGTATCCTTGTCGCAAAGATTGCAGGGACACTGCAGCCAAAACCTAGCATCATAGGCACCATGCATTTCCCATGCAACCCCATCCTCTTGAATGTCTTATCCATGAGATAGGCCATGCGGGGGAGGTAACCTGAATCTTCAAGAATGGAAAGCATGATATAGAAAACAGCGATATAAGGTATCGCGACCTGCAGGGCAGCATTTATCCCGTCTACAAGGCCATAAGTCAGCACTGTAGTCCAGAATGGGCTTGTGTTTGCGGCAATGAATACCTTAAGAGGTGTCCCTATCAAAGCCATGAAGATAAGATTTGTCAAGTATCCAAGATTTCCGCCTAAGATAAAGAGGGAGGAGAACAGGAGTGCCATGACACCAAATAGGATTGCATAGCCATAGACCGGATGCGTGGTCAGCGCATCTATCTTTTCAGAGATGCTGGTAACAGGGGAGGAATCACCATTTATGACCATCTTGGCAATAGCTTCTGCCTGTCTTGCGTTTTCTTTATTTGGGACAGGCAAGATAAAACCGTGTTTCCCTGACATCTTCTTTGTCGCGAGAAGAATAGCTTCATCCACATTTGTCCCATTGATTGCATCAATGGTGACTACAGGTATGCCGAGTGCTTTTTCAAGAGCTGCCTCGTCAATCTGTATCTTCCTTTTCTTTGCATCAGAACAGAAGTTCAATGCAAGGACAACAGGTATCTTTGTCTTGATGAGCTCGAGAGTCAAGCTCAGGCTGCGCTCGAGATGAAGCTCATTCACGATATTTATTATCACTTTTGGCTTAGCCAATGTAAGGTAGTCTTTTGCCACAGTCACATCCTGTGAGGTGTCATCAAACGAATATATTCCAGGCGTGTCTGAGATAGAAAGTTTTTTTCCATGAGATTCAAAATCCCCATGGAATATGTCGACAGTTGTCCCTGGAAAATTAGATACTGTCGCTCCTAGCTTTGTTACCTTATTGAAAAAACAGCTCTTCCCGACATTCGGGTTACCATATAATGCGATATCGCAGTGCTCATGGCACTTCGCGCTCCTGTCAACCTTATGTTGGCAGTCCATCAGGCCTCCTCCACGAGGATATTCTGGCTTAGCGCATTTCCTATTGCGATCTCCGCGCCCTTGACCTGGATCATCATAGGCCCTTTTGCAAGCTTCCGGATAACCTTAACGGATGTCCCAGGACATACGCCTAATGAAACCAGCCGCTTTGACTGGCTCTCGCTCGCTATGCGAGAAAGCATGATTTTTGCGGTCTTGCCTGGCTTGATGTCTGAAAGAGGCTTCATGTTCATATTTTTGGGTGGGATAGCGTCTCCATCTGGACAGGTATCAGGATGCCCAAGCATCTTATCCATCTTATCTATGACCCTGTCTGAGACAGTGTGCTCAAGCTCATGCGCCTCTTCATGCACATTGTCCAGGGAAAAGATATCACAGAGGAACTTTTCAATAATCCTATGCTTCCGTAAAAGGCCGGTAGCAACTGCCGCGCCCTTATCAGTAAGAGAGATACGGCCATATCTTTTTGCCTCCAGATAACCCTCAGAAGAAAGTGTCTTAACCATCTCTGAGACTGATGCTTTGCTTATGTTAAGCACAACAGACAGCTCTGACACCCGGATCGCGCTGTTGTCTTTTTGCTGGAGCCTGTATATCTCCTGAAGATAATCCTGCCTGCTTTTTGATTGCACGAAAGTTAGGCATTTCTAACATCTATTAAACCTTTCGAAAAAAATATTAGAAAAACTAGAAGAAAAAACTATACTATCTCTACTCTCTTAGTCCTGAAACCCTTTGACTGCAAGTGGAATTTCTTGCAGACAGAGCACTGGAACTTGAGGTCTGTCTTCTTTGTCTGCTTCTTACCAGTCATCTTGAACTTGGTCACTGCTGGCTTTGAATAACGGCCGAGGTTACCATAGCCGCGTGCTTTGCCCCTCTTCCTGGCTCTTAGCTTTGATCCATAGGAGAGTGGTGAAGGCTGGCCTTTCTTTGTCTGGAAAACCTTGCATTCTGTGTGTTTCCTGCAAGTAGGACAATAAGTGTTTTTTGTCTTAGGAAGTTTCATACCTTCCTTGGAAAAAAGAGGCATTTAAAAAGATTTCTAATCGTATAAAGAGAGTGAAGCATTAAATCTAATAAGACACTTTACATCTGACTGCCATATGTCAAACCCAACAGGACCCCCTAAAGCCATCTTGATTGTCGGGCTCATGTACTCAAAACAGCCAAATGAGATTGAAAATTCGCTCAAGTCAGAGTATGGCGAGTTTGCAGAGAGCGAAGAAGTGGCCTTCGATTTCACGAAGTTCTACGAGCAGGAGTTCGGCACAGCCTTGAAGAAGAAATACTTGGCTTTCAAGACACCATTTGATATCGAGAAGCTACCAGATGCAAAGCTCTTCTGCTATTCCCTTGAATACTGCTGTGGAAAAAGGGAGATAAACATAGACCCAGGGTACCTGACATCAAACTCTGTTGTTCTTGCTAGCTTCAAGCCAAGACCTCACCGTATCTATCTGAAAGAGGGAGTGTACGCTGACCTCCAGCTCACTTATGAGAATAAGGACTATAGGAAATATCCATGGACATTTCCGGACCTTGACAGCTTTAAAGGATTTCTCCTACTTTCCAGGGCAGCACTTACAGCCAGAGAATAAACAGTATATCTTGGAGACCATATATCCTTTTACAAAGCCTAAGGAGAATCCCCATATGCCTCCATAGATTGCTCCAACAAAGGTAGCACCATAACCAAGCAGGAAAGACCCTAGGATGCTAACTAGCGGCCTGCCCCAACCAAGAGATGCAGCCATAAAAGATAATAGGATCATGCAGCTGGATGCTACAATCCCAAAGCTCAGCCCAACCCTGATCGGGTCTGGAAAGGTCTCGCAACATGCGTGCTCTGTCCTGTGCCCTACGTCGTGCTCGGCTATATGCTCAACAGGATGCGAAGCTATATGCTCTGTTATATGATGCGCCTTATGCTCACTCTTAATGCTAGTTTTTTTAGACATAATTCAATAAAATAAGAAAAAGAGTATAAATAATTTACTTCTTTGCTGGAGCACCGCCTTTTGCAGGCGCTCCTGCTGCAGGCTTCTTCTCCTCTTCTGGCAAGAGTTCCTTGATGATGTCTGCAGGGATCATGGCATCGACCAGTGCGTTCTTCACTGTGCCCTTTTCCTTGCCCGCAAGGTTTGCGATAATCTGCTTTGCCTTGTTCATGAACTCTTCATGCCTGGTCTTGATGTTTTCCTGGAGCTTTTTCTTCTCTTCAGCCAGCTTCTTGAGCTCTTCAGCTGTGACTTCGGTCTTTCCAAGCCTGATCTTCTCTTCATACATGCCTGCGGAGATGTCCTTGAGTGTCTGCTGCGCTCTCTTGCCCTCGACCATTATACCCATGGACTGGCAAGTGCCGACAACTTCCTTGACCTTCTCTTTCATTGTCTTGCCAAGGAGAGCATCTTCTTTCATCTTTGCAATCTTGATGACTTGCTCGATCTTGACATCTGCGACAAGATCTGTCTTAGGATTGGATGTGCCTTTTGCAATCCCTGCTTCCTTCAACAGGAGCTGGGATGCGGGAGGAGTAACGATTGAGATCGTGTATTCTTTTGTATCCTTGTCCACAATGACCTTAACCGGAACCTGCATTCCCTTGAAATCTGCAGTCTTCTTGTTAATGTCTGCGACGACTTTGCCGATGTTTACACCTAGAGGACCAAGAGCTGGACCAAGTGGTGGTGCGGCTGTTGCCTTTCCACCTTCGATAAGAACTTCAACTTGTTCTGTTGCCATAAGTCTTTTGAATTTGGAGTTGCTTTAAAAAGTTTTCTCTCGGAAATTCATAGTATATACAACTGGAAAAAATATCCCTGTTGATTTTGATATACGCAAGTCATGGCAGAGTTAATAATAAACTTTAAAAATGAAATTCATTTTAGGATTGCTATGGAAAATGATGATAATCCTCAAATAGATGTTTTGGAGAATCAAAACTGCCCTATGTGCCATAAGGACACATTGACGCTAAGAGAGATGCGAAGGGAGATACCATTTTTTGGGCCGTGCTATATCTTTTCTATGGACTGCTCTGGCTGCGACTACCACATGGCAGATGTCGAGAGGGAAGAGGATCAGGGAAAGAAGGTCAAGTTCACATTGGAGATCGCGGATGAGAAGGATCTTTCCATCCGTGTCATAAAGTCAAGCCAGGCGACAATAAAGATACCCAGGTTCATCGAGATAACTCCAGGACCAGTATCTAACGGCTACGTGACTTATGTCGAAGGCATACTGAACAGGATAAAGAAAGTCCTCGAAGGACAGCAGGATGACGAGGATCCAGCAGTCAGGACAAAGGTGAAAAACCAGCTCAAGAAGATCGGAAGAGTCTTATGGGGCAGGGAAAAGATGACCCTGGTGATAGAGGATCCTACTGGCAATTCTGCGATTGTCAGCGATAAGGCGGTCAGAGGATAAAAAAAAGAAAAATCAAGCTGGGACTTTCTCGAACATTTTTTTATATACAGGGCATGCCTCATAGGTCGCTGGCCTGTCCTTGAATGTGCACTGGCCTCCAAAGACACAGCCACCGCTAACAGTCAGGCTTGTGCTGTTGTCAGTATAGCTTATCGGCTGATGCAAATAGCCGCAGAACAACTCATTGACACTGCAATTGAATCTTTTTGCCAGTGCGGACATCACGTCCATATTGACACGATTCTCTAAGCTTCCTTTCTGTGCCATGCCAATCGCCTCCTTGACGGTTTATAACGATAGTACGCTGTGCACTGAATGAAATTCGCTTATGTCACCATTATAAGGTGGCAATACATATAAATGTTTCTAAAATTAGTTAAAAAATCAAAAAGAGACATACTAGACTAGAGAAAACACGAGAAAACCATCTTTATGTTGGAATGCGTGGTGCATTGCAGAGATAATGTCCTCATACGAAAAAATCAATAAATCATACTCTGTTGATTCTGGCGTTTCCTGATAATTCATTATAACCTTCCCTTGAATTATCTCTTTTGCCAGGATGCAAAATTCCGCCTCTAACACCCTTCCAGCAATATCGCTCAAGCCTGTTTCTCTGTGGTTGCCAGAGATTATATCCCAAGGTGTTCCGTGTATATTATCTAGAGCACCATCTTTAAAATAACCCCTGTAGCTGTCAAATGAGAACATCCTCGCATTCGGCCGCTTCATCTGGATAGCCAGATCCACATTGCTCCAGTGCCGAGGTTCTTCTGAATTAGGACCATAAAAAAGAATAGAAACAGGATCATAGCCACGCGTCCTTAGCTCATGCAGCTTTGTCCCTAGCTCATGAGGTTTGCCGTGCATCTTGACACCGCACTCGCAGCATGCAAGATATTGGAAGTCAGAAGGTGCAGGCAACAGCGAAGACAGCATTATTGTACAAGTGTATAGATATGACTGCCTTCAGGAAATAATCCTTCTTTTTTGTACCGGTTTATCTTCTGGAAGAGGTTCTGCCAGTACATCTTTGACTCTACCCTTTCAAATGCCATCCTATATGAAGGAATCTTATCTGGCACACCGCCAACCTTGAACAGATCTGGAATATGGTGTGTAGTCCAATCCAGAAGCTCTAAGGTAGTGAAGTCCATAGCGTTCTGATGATATACTTCTGCGAAATATCTCTGAGAGACGCTTGGCGGGACAAAATCTCTATTAGCCAGTTCATGCGGCGGCACCTCACAGGCAAAATCAAGCATATACTTGACTAGTTCATCCTTTAAGTATGGTGCCACACAAGGTCCAAACGATTGCTTTCCCATAAGCTCATTGAACGTATGGGTATCATGTCCGCCGGGATAGATCCACTCTCCCAAGCCTTCCATTGTATCCCAAGCATCTCCTCCAAGCATTCCTTTAAAAAAATCATCTCCCATCCATAGGAATCCTGCGATAAAACTCATACTATCGGCTTCACCATAGTTTTTCCTTTCAGCTGGTTCAGGAGAGCAACCTCGTGATATTCGGATATATGCATCAGCGATTTTGCTTGTCTGCCTGACAGGTTTATCAAAAGTTATCCCCGCTCTTATAAATTGAGGAAACACCTTCTCATAAAACAAGTCTCTTAGCTTCACAGGATCTGTGTCTAGTGGCAAGCCAAGGTATTCTGCTGTGTCAAAATTAGATAAGGTCTTCAGGTCAAAAGAAAGCTCAGTCCCTGCAGCATCTGACATCGCCTCAAGGTCTATTGCGCAGTTGATTCCAAATCCCTTGTTGCCTCTGACTCTTGAGCGATAAAGATCACTGTCCAACACGCCTAATGCATAAGCTGTACCGACAAGATATGCAAGACGGTTTTTGATTGGATCCCTGCCAAGTATTTCAATGCCAAACGCAGGTTGGTTTCCCTGACGCAATGTTACTGTTTCACCTTGTGCGGCCTTTGTTATTTTTTGCTCATACCACTTAAGATGGCCTTCGCAGTATCTCATAACATTTTCCGGAGACTCATTAAACACCCTATGGTCATGAAGAATTTTTAATATGTGGGGCGCTGTAATATTAGTGAATGGTCCCTTATAATTATCCATGAATGCTTTTGCGGTCATTATATCCTTGGGCAGAGTGACACCGTAAATCGAATGAAGCTGATCATAATTGTCCAAAAGATAAGCGACTGATTTGTCGAGGCCATGGTTATTGCCAATGTGCCCCCTGATGCTAAGAGTCGTATTGAACCGCCTATATGGCCCTGTTAAATTCACATCATGCTCTGTCCAAAAACGCAAAGTATCTGCAACAACTAAAGGCGCTAAAAGCTCAAGATGCTCAGCATTGGTGTCTAAATCCCATCTAGTGTCTACCGTAAAGTCTGGATCCACTGTTATTACCCCCGCTCTAAAAATATAATTGTTCTCTGCTAGTTGTTATTATATACTTAAATGTTTCCATCGCGCAATAGTAAACTATTTGAAGACAAATGTAATCTGATAAACTTTGTGTGTATTTTTCAGCTCTTTTCCCAAGTTATTTAAATGGACATTTCATCTGATGCATTATGGCAATAGGCATCATCGGCGGAACTGGCGTCTACGACGCTAAATTAT